>JAUWQS010000216.1 GCA_030610915.1 Pseudomonadota bacterium
CAAGGTGTGTGTCCCCATTGGTTGCCTTGACTTCAAAGACACCATCACCCAGTTCGAGTATGGATATATCAAAGGTTCCCCCGCCCAGATCAAATACCGCAATCTTTTCATCCTTTTTTTTGTCGAGACCATATGCAAGGGCTGCCGCTGTAGGCTCATTAATGATTCTTTTGACATTCAGCCCGGCAATCTTTCCCGCATCTTTGGTTGCCTGCCTCTGGGAATCGTTAAAATATGCGGGAACGGTGATCACCGCATCGGTAATCTTCTCTCCGAGATAGTCCTCGGCGGTCTGTTTCATCTTTACCAGAACCATTGAAGATATCTCCGGTGTGCTGTAATTTTTGTCCCTTATGGTAACCTGTGCATCTCTATTTTTAGCCTCGGTAATCTTGTAGGGTGTGATAGGAATATCCTGCTGTACCTCCTGGGAAGAGAATTTTCTTCCAACGAGTCTTTTTATGGCGTATACGGTATTTTCCGGGTTGGTTACAGCCTGTCTCTTGGCAGTCTGTCCTATCAATCTCTCGCCGCTGTCGGTAAAGGCGACCATCGAAGGTGTCGTTCTGTTTCCCTCCTGATTGGCTATTACAATCGGGTCTCCCCCTTCCATCACGGAGACACATGAATTTGTCGTTCCTAAGTCAATACCTATTATTTTACCCATCTTGAATAATCCTCCTTAATATATCTTCTAATTATCGACTCCTTTTTTAATACATTTAGAAACAGATACTTTGGCTGGTCTTAATAGTCTGCCGTTTAATATATATCCCTTTTCAAATTCCTCCACGATTTTGTTTTCTTCATACTCTTTACTCTCTACCTGCAGCATCGCTTCATGCACATTAGGGTCAAAATCTCTGCCTTTTGTTTCAACCCCTTCCACGCCATGATTTTTTAAACAACTGAGAAATTGTTCCTGGACAAGCTGCAGCCCTTTTATAAAGGCATCAAAGTCCTTCGTTTCAACAGTGTGTTTCAGCGCCCTGTCGAGACTATCTGCTATCGGGAGCATATCTTTGATAAGGCTTTCATTGCCATACTTAATGAGATCGATACGTTCCCTCACGACACGTTTTTTGTAATTATCAAATTCTGCGGAGGCGCGCAAAAACCTGTCGTAATTTTCAGCGGCTTCTTTCTCCTTTTCCGCAAGCCTTGCAGGGAGATCATTGACACTTTCGTCACAGGCTTTTTCTTCGCCAGGCTTTTTCTGAAGACCTGTTCCCCCGTTATCCACAACAGTATCATTTTTACTGCCTTTTGCAGGTTTCACTTCCATATATTATCTGTTCCTACCCCGGACAAGCCGGAAAAGCTCAAAGCTCAAAGCCTGTAGCCGTCCACGGCTTGAAATTGGAAATTAGAAATTCGGGAGAAAAGCATGAGGCCAAATTTCCAATTTCTATTTTCTAATTTCGACGTTCAGTGAACGCTTACTAAATTTTTTTGCCATTTTTGCAAGAACTTTACGATTAAGGGACTTAAAGGTTTCTCCACCCCGTTACTTGAATTTAAGAGCATATTGCAATATGCCAAATATTGCTATTTGACGTCCGGTCTTTGAAACAACTTATAATCCACCATTTCACAGATGGCATGTCCTGCTGTAATATGAATCTCCTGAATTCGAGGGACACTGTTGGACGAAACATTCAGGAGATAATCAACTATTCCGGCAATGTTACCTCCATCCCTTCCGGTAAGACCGACAGTTACCAGTCCCATGTTTTTTGCGATCTGCAGTCCTTTGACGACGTTGGCAGAATTTCCACTGGTGCTTATACCACAGGCAATGTCCCCCCTCTTTCCGAGGGCCCGTATCTGTTTGGCAAAGATTTCTGAGAAGCCATAGTCATTGCCAATGCTCGTTACTACCGAAGTATCAGTACCGAGGGCAATGGCGGGAAGAGGAGGCCTTTCTATGACGAATCTGTTCACAAATTCTGCCGCTAAATGCTGGGCGTCCGCCGCGCTTCCTCCATTTCCGAAAAGGAGTATTTTGTTCCCCGCCTTCAAAGCTTCAGTTATAGCGTCAATAACATTAATCATCTTTACGAGATTCTCGTTAACAAAAATCTCTTTGAGATTGGCGCTCTCTTTGAATATCTTTATGATGATATCTTCCATAACTCCTCGCAAACCTGACGGCTCCGCAGAAGATGCAACGCTAAACCACCAAACTTTAACAGTAATATATTTATAGCTACCCTGAATGTCAAGAGTAACACCATAATTGCCCAAGTCCTTTTAAAAAGTGGGAATAATCGCAATTAGCATTGAAGATATGTATCCGTTTACCGCAGAGAACGCTACGGTGAACGGATACGACCTGCCTGCGCCAACACTGTAGACAGGGGCACGCACAGGCAGGCACTATTTACACTTTTTTTGTAATAGCTCAATAAACCGGGGCTTTTCACCCCCACCCCCACCCTCCCCCTCGAGGGTGAGGGAGTTTCTTTAATGATTTCAATCAACGAATTCCCTCTCCCTTGGTGGGAGAGGGCCAGGGTGAGGGAGCTTCCCCTATTTATTGAGCTGATACCTTTTTTTTGCATTTTAAGTTTGACATCTCTAATTCTATATGCTAAGCTTAAAAGAGATAACAGTAGTAAATATAGTCTTCAAACCCTAATATATAAGAAAGACTGGTGAATTTAAGATGGAAACTTATGCAATGTCTTTGCCCATGGTGTCAACCGGTAAAAAAATAAGGATTGTCTCACTTGCCGGCGGAAGGGGAATGCAACAGCGCCTGACAAGCATGGGACTGGGGCCGGGTTCAGAGATCTCGGTTATAAGAAGAGGCGCTCCAGGACCTTTTATTGTTGCTGTCAAAGAGACACGTCTCGCAATCGGCGCTGGAATGGCGCAAAGGATTATGGTCTCGGAAAATGGATTACAGGGGGGGATATTATGACCTTGGATGAGATGAACCCCGGATGTGTCTGTCGCATATCGGAGGTGAATCTAAAAGGCGCAACCGGACAGCGTATGATGGATATGGGCTTTATTCCCGGAACAAAGGTGGAGGTTGTTCGCAATGCTCCCCTGGTTGATCCTGTTGATCTTATGCTCAGAGGATACCATGTGAGTATTCGTCATCATGAGGCCCGCGGGGTGGAGGTAGATCAATTATGAAAGATGTGATTGTGGCGGTGGCCGGTCAGCCCAATTCCGGCAAATCAACCATTTTCAATATGCTTACGGGAGCGAGGCAGCATGTGGCCAATTACCCCGGTGTAACGGTTGAAAAGAGAGTCGGAAAATATAGTTACAAGGGGAATACTGTAACGCTGGTTGATCTTCCAGGCACATACAGTCTTACCTCATACAGCCAGGAGGAGAGGATTGCCAGGGATTTTCTGCTCCATGAAAAGCCCGCTGTCGTGCTTGATATAGTGGATGCCGCAAATCTCGAACGTAATCTATATCTGACCTTTCAGCTCGATGAGATGGGTATTCCTCTGGTTATTGCGTTAAATATGATGGATGTAGCAGAAAACCGCGGCTTAAAAATTGACACATTCAAATTGAGCGAACTGCTCAGGGCAACCGTAGTCGCCACTGTGGGGAAAAAGGGTAGAGGCGGAGAGGAACTGAAAGAGGCTATTCTGAATACATATAAAGGCGGCCATTTTCGAATGGGTTATGAAGAGGCTTGCAAGGGTTGCGGCGCCTGCCTTGACATGTCGCGTGAGAAGGGTTCCTTTCGCGTCGACTATGGAGAGGAACTGGAGTCAATTCTAATGCCACTTGAAAAGATGCTTTCAGAAGATCCGAAAATCTCCGCTCGGTATCCGGCGCGGTGGCTGGCGGTGAAACTTATGGAGAATGACAGCGAGGCGCGCAGGCTTGTCGGTCTTCTTTAACGAAGAAAGATGAATATGGAGATGGGAAAAGATATATTGGAACACGTTGATCTGGAGAGGGAAAAGTTCCTCTCGCGGCATAAGACAACGCCGGAAAAGATCGTTGCGCAGAAGCGCTATCAGGCCGCCGAAAAAATCGTGGAACTCACCGTTAAACGTGAGAGGGAGATTTACAGAACTCTGACGGACAGGATCGACCAGGTCGTCTGCCACAGGTTTTTGGGGCCAATTATCCTCCTTGCGGTCATCTACCTTTTTTATGAGCTGTCCATAGTCCAGGGCTA
>JAUWQS010000379.1 GCA_030610915.1 Pseudomonadota bacterium
CATTCCACTGCGACGACAATGTCCTCGCGGAAAGGGTGAATGGTTTTGAGGAATACCTCACGATCGGTGATAAGGTTTCGATGCAATTTGATCTCTCCTGCTTGATCCAGGATGCAGAGATACATCCAGTGGTCAGTGGTCAGTGGTCAGTATTAGAAAACTAACCACTGACCACTAACCACTAACCACTTGATGGTTTTGGGTTTTGGGTTGAACCAAGTATACCATGCCTGAGGAGGAGGCCTTAAATAGTATCAAATCACTTCACCAGACCGCAAAAAGCTGCGGCAGGTGAGGTCGGTCGTTGGAAGCAACGAAAGGAGATGAAATGAAACTCTACAAAAATATTGTGTTGGCTATCATCACTTTGATCATGCTTACCTGTATTGGATGCGGAAAAAAGGCATCAGATGAAATCGACTTTGGTACCTTTGAAGAGTCTCTATATCGCAACAAATATTTTGCGATGGCCATAACCATTCCTTCTGATTGGAGTATTCAAGACAATCAAGCTAAACAGCAACTTATGCATACTGGCCAAAAGATGATAGCTGGGGATGATAAGAATTTTCAGGCCGCATTAAATGCCTCTGAATTGCAGAGCGTCAATCTCTTTGCTGTTTTCAAACATCCGCTCGGCACACCAGTCCCGTACAACCAGAACATTTCTTGTGTTGCAGAACGCGTTTCTCATATGCCGGGCATAAGAACCGGCAAGGATTACCATTTCCATGTTAAGAAACTACTCGAATCCGGACAGATGAAATTCTCATTCCCTAAGGAAGTCTACTCGGAACTTCTCAGTGGAGTAGAATTCCATGTTATGAGCGTTGAGTTAGCCTTAGGTGGAATGACGGTGAAACAGGAATATTATGTAACAATTATGAAAGGGTACGCACTAGTGTTCATAATATCATTCACGACCGATGAAGAAAGAAACATGCTTACAAATATATTAAAAACTCTAACATTTTCCTATATATGAATGCTTCCAACCAATCACTTCACCTGACCGCCAACAGCTCTCGATTTCTGCAATGCTCTGCCCCGCACCAAAGCAGGTGGTTATTTAAGGTCAGTGCCCCGCAGTGTTGGCGGCAGGTGAGTTCAGCCGTTGATCAGGCTCCGCTTCGCTCCGCCTGATCAACGGCCGGGGTGACCGGTTTCCCGGTCAACTCCATGGCCATCGGGCTACGCTACACTTCGCCCGATAACCACGGAGTCGACCGGCAAGATTGCCTGGATAATCAGAGCGCATACGCGCTCCATTATCCCGTCAATCTTGCTGGTCACCCCGGCCGTTAGATTTATGAGAAGCAGTATCGCAAAATGAAGAACCGGCAGTTAATCATATGTATCTGGCTTTTCTCCACAGTCGTATTTTCTTGGCAGAATGTCTACGCGTCGTCACAGTTAGCCGATCTGTATAAGAAAGCGAAGTTCTCGGTTGTTCTTATAGAAGTATTAGATACTGATGGGAACTCTGCTTCAGGTTCAGGGTTTTATATTGATGATGGGAAAAAAATCGTAACTAACTCTCATGTTATAGAGAAAGCCAATAAGATTAAGGTCATTGATTCAAATGGCGTTGAGAAAATTGTTCGACACGTTTCCTTTTTTTCGAAGGCTAGAGATTTGGCAGTAATTTCTTTATTCGAAGCAGGCAAGCCTTTAGATATAGCGAATAAAATTCCAGAAGTCGGGGAATCTGTAGTAACAATAGGAAACCTAGGGGACTGGAGAGTACACTGTCAACGGGTATAGTAAGTGGTATTCGGAGAATTGAAGGGGTTACTTTAATCCAAACTACAACACCAATATCTCCTGGTAGTAGTGGTGGTCCGCTAATGAGCCTGGATGGAAAAGTGATAGGCATAACAACTTTTTATCTCAAGGAAAGCCAGAATGTAAATTTTGCCATTGCGGCGACAGGGTTGGATTTGTTGAGCTATGGAAAAGACAACATAGATTATTTGTCACCAGTGGCAGTTGATAGGGCATTCTTCGAAGAAATTTCGAATAACAATTTGGAGGCGGCAATACCCTATGTCTTTCCCGATGAGCAGGAGACATTCATAGAATCGTTCCGTAAAGAAGGAATCCCAAAAATTCCGATAAATGCTCAATTGTTTGGGAGAATTTCAGGAGGAGAAAAGAAGGGATTGCCATCCGCCGAAGTGGGATTTATTGGCTCCAGTTTAGGAGTTGATCTCGTTTTAAAGTTCAATAGGTGGTGGATTGCAAAATAAATCTAACAAATCACTCCACCAGACCGCCAACAGCGCGCGTTTTCTGAAAGGCTCTACCCCACATCAAAGCAGGTGGCTATCCAAGGTTCAGTGCTCCGCAGTGTTGGCGGCAGGTGAGTTCGGACGTTATATTGCTCGGGGCCAAAGGACAAAAGCATGACCAAAATGGAACAAAAAAAATCAAGAAAGCACTTGAGCCACTCACTAAAAGTGATGATGATTATGTGAGCGGCATGACCATCCTCAGCGACTTTGTAAAAGCTGAATATGGCTTTCTTAAAATAAACAGTTGTCAGTCTTTTAAGGAAACACTGCTTGATGACTATATGCAAAAATCGGACGGCACAATATAACCTATAAGGATTGAGTCGATCCGCGTAGCGGTCGAACTCAATCCATTGTTCAATAAGCCCGATCTTATTATATAGGGTAATGATTGGTTGAAGTGGAAGGGAAAGAGGTTTTGGAGTTGTAAATTTTGACAGGGTTT
>JAUWQS010000151.1 GCA_030610915.1 Pseudomonadota bacterium
CTATCCTCCCGACGGTTTCCTGTATGATTGTCTTTTTACCTGTGACGTCCAGCAGGTGTTTTGGCATCTTCTCCCTGCTTTTAGGCCAGAATCTGGCACCCCTGCCTCCCGCCATGATTACTGCGTACATATTTTTTAACTCCTAAGCCGGAAGAGCTGAAAGCTCAAAGCCTGTAGCCGCTCACGGCTTGAAATTAGAAATTAGAAATTCGGGAGAAAAGCATGAAGGCCAAATTTCCAATTTCTATTTTCGTAACACTTTAGCTGTTTAAACTCCCCCTTTAAAAAAGGGGGAAATTATAAGGTTCTCTCATTTTTTAAAGGGGGAGTTAGAGGGGATTTTGGTGGTAATCATTACTTAGCCTGGTTCCCATGCTCCAGCGTGGAAACCACACGGTATGCATTCCCACGCTGGAGCATAGGAACGAGAAATGCCGCTCGCCTTTGAGCTTTCACCTTTGAGCTCAGAGCTTTCAGCTTTCAAGGGAACGAGGAGCCTCTGAAGGCACATCCACGGGCTTCACAAACCTATCGACGACATCCTTTGTGTTCAATATATTCAACTTGTTAAACAAAAAAGAAAACTTATCTTCCAACTCTTCTCCGATCGCCTTTCGAACCTCCGAAGGAAGTCCCCACATCTCCTTTTTGAAAGGACCGATTCCCTTCTTTCTGGTCTTATATATAAACTGCTCTTCTGTATCTCCCTCTTTCCTTTCGCCGCTCAGCTCAGTACTTATATAATTATAGATTCTTTCTCTCAATTCTGCCGGAAAAACTTTGCTGTCGTAAATAATATTCTGGAATCCCGTTGCGAGATGGATCTCGGCAGCCCCTGTCTCCGGAAATTTATCAAATACCTCATCCGGGAGAGTGGAGGCGCCGTGCTGGACGGCGCCGGAAAGACCATATTCGGCTCTGGCGGCGTTAGAGAGTTTTTTTAGTGTATCGAAGTCGATCTTCACTTTGGCAATCGTTCCGTCCGGCAGAGGCACTCCGCCGTGTGTGGCTCCGGTCTGCACGCTGATCTTGCTGATTCCATTCGATCCTTCTCTTTTTTTATTCAGCTCTTCAAGATAACCATCCATGAAAGCCCGCAGTTCACCAACTGTACTGTTTTTTTTCCCTATTTCTCCAATCTCACCACCAACAGAAATCGTAATTCCCTCAGGTTCCAGGTCACGAATCAGGGCGGTCATATCGGCCGCAATGGTATAATTCTTTTCCTGCTGTTCCTTAATTGTGGCTTTACTCAAATCCACCACCGTAGAGGTATCAATATCAATATTATAGAACCCGCCTTCAATTCCTTTTTCTATTAGATCCTGGATAGCCTCGATCTCTTTGTTGGGATCCACGGCAAATTTCTTTGCGTTAATCTGGAAATGATCACCCTGAATAAATAAAGGGCCACGGAATCCCGACTTAATGGCGGCGGCAGTAACTGCGGAAGTGTATTCGACCGGTGTCTGATCAGTATATCCGATTTCCGAACGGGCGATCTCAAATATAAGCGCCCCTATATTTCCCTTGATCGCAGAGCGAAAAACCGCCTGGGCGGAATCATAGGTTAACCCACGCAGATTAATGGCAGGAACTGTGAATCCCGACACATCCCCTCTTCCCATGGCTTCATAGAGAGATTGAATCGATGCTGGAATAATGCCAAGGGAAGCTCCAGCCCGCATGATAAGCCAGGCGGCGGCCTTTGCAATCTCCTTTTGGGGGCTGAAGATGGCGGAATAGATCAGGTCATCGACCAGCCTGCTTCGGAGCCTATCTTCATCCAGTACCGTAACATCATTACCTGCAACCTCTAATATTCCCCCCATTTCCCTCTTCAACCGGTCAATGTTTTCATAAATCATTATTCTCACCTCTCGAAGGCCTTTGGAAGGCCTTTGGGGCCTGACCCCAATTTAAAAACTCAAACCAAAAACTCCTTTGCCTTTTCTACCTCAAACCGGCTCCCGATATAGATGGGTGACCGCTGGCTCAGTTTCTCAGGTTCGATTGACAGGATGTCCTCTTTGCCGTTTGTGGCCATTCCTCCTGCCTGCTCCATGATATATGCCATAGGTTGAAGCTCGAAAATGAGCCTCAATTTCCCATTTGGACTTCCTTTTACGGAAGGATAGGTAAAGATTCCTCCTCTTTTGATTAAAACCTGGTTGATGTCAGGCACAAAACCTCCGCTGTAACGCAGTTTGTACCCTTCCCTTTCAAGGTATTCCACAAATTTCAAATGTTCAGGAGTCCAGTCCCTCCTTATTCCTCCTAAACTATAAATATTCCCCCTCTCCTTTAAGGTGATATTTTCCTCCGATAAAACGTATTCTCCCTCTCTATTCAGGACAAACTCGTGTGTTCCTTTACCCGTAGAATATACCATCGTAATAAGGGGACCATAAGTAATATACATCGCTGCCACGAGACTGCTTTTGTCCCCATCTAAAACAGGAGTATTGTGAATGCCAATGATCGTCCCGATTGCCAGATTGGTATCCACAAGAGAAGAGCCGTCTAATGGATCTGCGGTCACAAAATATTCTTCTTCCCCCTTTCCTATGTGCGTCACGGTATCCTGTTCTTCGGAGGAGTATTCCCGCACAAACCCCGAAAACCTGAGTCGATTCTGGAGTATTTCATCGGAACTCTTATCCAGGGCAAGCTGCTCTTCGCCATAAATATTCTTGGTGCCGGCAAATTTTCGATTAGACTCCTTGATTCTGGCCGAGATGTATTTTCCTGTCACCGCTATCTGCCATATTAACCGGCGCAGATCAGGCTCAATACCTGCCATCCACATGTGACGTCGTAAATCAACAGAATTCCAGGATTCATCCGATATATTTTCCATGTTTAATCCTTTCTCTGGCAAATGCCAAATGGTGCCGAAGCCGGGATTTGAACCCGGACAAGCTTGAGCTCCCCAGACCCTGAACCTGGCGCGTCTACCAATTCCGCCACTTCGGCACTCTATAACCATATCCAATTTACCCTGAATTGTCAAGTTCACATGGGTCAGACCTTCAGAGAGCAACAAGCCTCGACTGTATTGGCTGCCCATAAAAACCACGGGCCATGCGATCGAATCGTTCAGAAACATCGGTTGTAAGAAAAACTCGGGTTGAACCCTTTGTAAGTCTTCTTTCAATCTCCGGATGCCTCAGGAGATAATCTTTGAGCTTTTTGGCCACGATATACCCCTGTTCGAGAATGGTTACATCCGGGGGAACATGCCTTTCAAGCATCCGGTAAAGGATTGGATAATGTGTGCAGGCAAGAAGAAGGGTATCAATGTCCTTATCCTGATCAAATAATTCCTTCAGGTATCTCCTGACAATCATCTCAGTCCCCTCCCAGTCCTGTTCCCCTGCTTCAATGATCGGGACAAGAAGGGGGCAGGCCTGCTGAAAGATATCGATAGAATTGTTCAATTTGTTGATTTCTCTGGTGTAAGCCCGGGATGCGACAACCCTTTCAGTTGCCAGTAAGCCCACCTTATTGCTTGTGGTTCTTTCAACGACCTCTTCAACACTTGGCCGGACGACACCAAGAACTCTTCTCTCAGGATATGTCATAGGCAGATATTCCTGTTGAATTCTCCGAAGCGCCCTGGCAGATACAGTGTTACATGCGGTAATAATCAGTGGACATCCTTCTCTGAAGAGAAAAGCCACCGCCTGCTTCGTAAACTCATAAACTATTCTCTCAGAGCGATCTCCATAAGGCACTCTCGCATTGTCACCGAGATAGAGATAGTTATATTCGGGAAGCTCTGCCACAATGCTTTTCAATACCGTCAAACCACCAAAACCGGAGTCAAAAACGCCTATCATAAGTCACCATTTGCGGGGTCAGACCCCGCGCTTTGAACTCTTTACGTTCATGAGCAAGGGCTTTGTCTAAGGATGCATTATTTTTGTACTCGATCAAGTCCTTTACAACTGCCAGCATATCCTGTTTAACAGCGCATATATCCGCTGCTATCTGTTTCGCGCGCGGCACAAGCTCCTCCTGAGGAACCACCTCATTTACAAGACCGTATTGCAGGGCCTCCCCGGCGGAAATGAACTGACAGGTAAAGGACATCTGCTTAGCCTTTCGCTGACCGACTGCCTGCTGGAGGAGCTGTGTCATCCCCCATCCCGGATGGATTCCCACCTTTGCATGGGTATCAGCAAAAGAGGCTTGTTCGGAGGCAATGAGAAAATCACAGTTCAGAGCAATCTCAAAACCACCTGTGATGGCATGACCATTAATTGCTCCTATTATGGGTTTTTTACAGGCAGAAATTACGTCCGAAAAGTCCCTCCCGTCACCACCGGCATCAAAAAGATTATCAGTCTCAAGCGCCGCAAGGTCAAGACCGGAACAGAATGATCTACCTTTGCCGGTAATTATTGCAACTTTAATGTCATCATTGCCGGCAACTTCATCTAAGTAATTATAGAGATGCTTCAGTAGATCCTGATTAATGGCGTTGCGCCTATCGGGACGATTTAAGTAAATAATGGCTATCCCGTTTTCAACCTCGAACAGTACCGACTTTTCCATACTTAATCTCCTTCAGTTGGGGTCTGACCCCGAGATAACTTAATCAAAAGTCTTAACGTCCAACAGTGCATTTTTATCACCTTTGATGATCTCTCCATGACCGGGATAGATAATCCTTGGCCTGATTGTATTACACAGATAATCATAAGAATCAGTCATCATCTTCCTGCTCCAGTGAAATCGATTCAATCTTCCGCAGCCCCCCTTTTTCATATTCAGTATCAGATCGCCACAGATAAGTTCGCCGGATGCACCATTGTAAAAGGATACAGAATCCTCAGTATGGCCCGGCGTGGCTATAACTTCCCATTCATCAAAACCGATCTCACACCTCTCCACACCCTCGCATCCGAAGTAACCGATTCTATCCTGCTCGTAGGGAAGACCAACAATATTCCTGAGACCTGGGAGGGGTATGCCGGCAAAACTATCAAACAGCAGGTGGGAAAACCTTCTTATGTATCGAGCGCTTGTTAGAGATGCAGGGACAAGACCGACAAACCAGTTTTTTATGAGGGATATCTTCCTTTTGCCGTCCAGATAGTCTTCCACCATGTAATTGAAGAGTACCTTCGTAGTCGGCGGGCACTTATTGAGGAGATGGCCGATCCCTCCGATATGATCTATGTGAAAATGGGTTGAAGCAATGTACAAT
>JAUWQS010000290.1 GCA_030610915.1 Pseudomonadota bacterium
TGTAGCAAAAGCATGTAGCGGAAGCATGTAGCAGAAGCATGTAGCAGAAGCATGTAGCAGAAGCATGTAGCAGAAGCATGTAGCAGAAGCATGTAGCAGAAGCATGTAGCAGAAGCATGTAGCGGAAGGCTTCAGCCTTCCATATGCTTCAGCCTTCCATGTGCTTCAGCCTTCCATGTGCTTCAAGCCTTCCATCTGCTTCAGCCACACTGTGTTACGTAAATATGGAGACCTGAAGGTCTCCGCTACAGGGGGGCTGTGCAAAGCTCAAAAGCGTAACCTCTGTGCCCAAACCCCGCTTCCGGAAGATGAAGGCGGCTGCGTGTCTGGGTTTGCCCCTATTTATTGAACTGATACGAACTGCCCCTCCGTCAAGGGGGGAGGGAATCTTTTAATGATTTCGACTAATTCCCTCTCCCTTGACGGAAAAGGATCAGGGGTAAGGGCAAAAAAAACTCCTCAGGCCATCAAATCTTCTTCTTCCGCTTCGCCTTTCACCATTCCTCCGGAGATTGGCCCTGCTATCGAGAGAAATTTGCCAACCGCCCCAAGATACTGGGTTAGATCCAAAAGGTTGCCCTTTGTTATCTTAAGGGTGCCTATGCCCGGCGTCAAGGCCATAACTACGCCCTTCTTGCCGCGAAAGACATCAATCAGGCGTCCTCCCTTGCCCTCAACAATAATATCCACTTCGTCCTCTGATTTATCACCATAATGGACTTCCTCACATTTTGGAAACTTTATGTCAAAGGCCACGTCATGATCAGGCTCAGTCTTCTTGTCCTTCTTGGCGCGCAACTGAACCCTTTTGCTGAATGATGCCGCCTGCTTCTGGAAATCCTCATCGTTCTTGAGTCTCTCTACAAAAGCGTTAAACCATTCCTCGGAAAATACCTTCATTATCCTGCCCTCCTTTTTTATTGTTATTATACCATCGCTACCACGAGTGATATCACATATAAGCCTTCGTAACACTTTAATTGTTTGAAGTCCAGCTTTTGATGAAGTCGTAAAAAGTCAGAAAAACACTCTTTTGTCATTCCTTCACTTCACTCAGGACAGCGTCTGGTGAGCCGAAGCCCTGAGTATAACGAAGGGGATAGCGAAGAAACTGATATCATTGAGATTCTTCGTCGCGGAGTTTAACCTGAGTCCCAGATTCTTCGTCGCTTCGCTCCTCAGAATGACATGGGTGTGGACTTCCAAGTAACTTACGCGAAATCGCACTCAAAAAGTCACTCCGTCGGGCGAGACGCCCGACCTACTACGGGGGGAAGGGCAGAAGAATATTGCATCCCGCACCGCACAGGGTAGGCGTCTTCGCACCCAGGGGATAGTAGGACAGGCGTCCCGCCTGTCTATCGCCTGTCTATAAAAATGAATGCAACCTGGCATTAAATTCAAGTTACTTTCCATTATAATGCCGACGTGCCGGCATAGCGGAGCTTTTTATGAAAGCATCAATACGGAGTACAATATCCGGTCAGTAAGAGTGACAATGGATTATCGGGCGCTTGCTGCAAGAAATGAGAAGTCAGTGATTTGGCGCTGGAATTTTGTCTTTACATTTATATGGAGGTATTGTATCTATCATATACAAGTATAGGCATGTTTTATGTATATGGCAAATACTGAGGGGTCGCCATGGAAATATCATTCCAGCTTTTACAACAACAGAATCCCTGGTGGTTCCGTGAAGAAATTATTTTAGATGATGAGAAGATAGCGGACTACGAACAGGAAACCTACCGGTATATTCCCCCGATCCTGTCAGAGTTTCCAAAGGACACGGATGCCATTCTAACTCTCAGGGGGCCGCGGCAAATCGGAAAAAGCACCAGTATGAAATTGCTTATCCGCAGACTTTTACTTGAATTAAAGATACCCAGGAAACATATCTTCTATTTTTCGTTGGACAGGATTGAAGATTACAACCAGCTCTATGAATTGATAGACTGCTACCTCAGAAACGTCAGACCGGGCAACCCGCAGCGGTTGTATATTTTCCTGGATGAGATATCATTTGTCCGCCAGTGGCAACGAGGGATAAAGGCCATGGCGGATGAGGGAAAGCTGAAAAATGCAACCCTCTTGTTAACCGGTTCCAATTTGATCGATATTCGCGGAGGGGCCGAGCGTATGCCGGGCCGAAGAGGCAGGCTCGCCAAGGTTGATTTTGAGCAACTGCCGATGACATTTGCCGAGTTCATCCATTTGACGGAACCTGCGATTGAATCAACCGATATCGACAGTCTCATCTATCACAAAGACCTCCTTTTACACCGTTTTGAGGAATATCTCATCACCGGTGGATTCCCTCTCTCCGTAAATCTGTTTTTCACCCGAGGCCATATTTCTTCCTATGTGTATCAACTCTACTTGAGTTGGATTGAAGGAGATATCGGGCGTGCAGGAAAGCTGGAACGGAATCTTTACCAGGTAATGTCCCGGGTTCTGGCACACATCTCTACGGGAATTAGCTGGTATAAACTCAGCAAAGAAGCCGGTATTGCTTCCCATGCCACGGTGCAGGAATATATTGAGATTCTGGAAAGGATGTATGTGTTGCGGATCGTTCCGTTTATTGACCTGTCATCGAGATTGCCGATGTACCGGAAGAACAAGAAACTCTATTTCCATGACCCACTTATTTTTCACTGTTTTTCCGGAAAAAATAATGGGATAGGGGATAATTTTTTTACCGAAAGCCGGAGATTTTTAAACGATCCCCTGGGCAAGTCGAAATTAGTGGAGTCGGTCGTGGGGATGCACATCTTCCGGCGCTATCGAGACTGTTTTTATTGGCAGAGTAAAAAGGAGATCGATTTCGTAGCCAGGGAGGGTAACAAGCTGCATTTCTTCGAGGTCAAATATCAGGAAAAGGTATCTGCTTCGGAGTTTCAATGGTTTAAAGAAATCAGTCCCAAAGGGCGACGATTAACTGTTATTACAAAACAGGATTTCGAGGAAGGCAAAACGATAAGCCTGATGCCGGCGCCGGTTTTTCTGGTGAGAAATACCCCTTAATCCCCTCCCATGAAGGGAGGGGAAATCTGACTTCCAGGTAACTTATGCAAAATCGCACCACGCAGTCTATAAAATCGCACCACGCAGTAGGACAGGCGTCCCGCCTGTCTATAAAAATGAATGCAACCTGGCAAAAGGCAACTTACTTCCAATTATAATACCGTAAAACGGCATAGTGGAGTTTTTTACGAGTGCATTAATTTTGACAGTCTCGTAAAAAGTCGGAAAAATACTCTTTTGTCATTCTGAGCGATAGCGAAGAATCTGATATCATTGAGATTCTTCGTCGCTCCGCTCCTCAGAATGACACTGCGTGGACTTTTTACGGTTTCATCAATTTTGACCGATCAAAACTATACAGCGGGAA
>JAUWQS010000325.1 GCA_030610915.1 Pseudomonadota bacterium
GATTCATTCAAGGCAAGAATCGAACATGATCTTGAGAAAAGACCAAGAGTGTCGGGTCCCGGGGCAGAGCCGGGTAAGATATATGTTACTCAGAGACTTAATAAAATTCTGGTCAGGGCGGAAGATGAGGCAAAGCACCTCAAAGATGAATATGTATCGGTGGAACATCTTGCCCTGGCGATGATCGATGAAGGCGTTTCTTTTGCCGCGGGCAGAACATTCAAGGAATTCAATGTCACCCGGGAGCGGTTTCTCGAAGCGCTTACCTCCGTGCGCGGCCACCAGCGGGTGACAAGCGCCATGCCTGAAGGAACGTATGAAGCGCTGGAGAAATACGGCGTCGATCTCGTTGCCGAGGCAAGGTTAGGGAAACTCGATCCGGTAATCGGAAGAGATAGTGAAATCCGGCGCGTTATTCGTATATTGTCCCGTAAAACAAAGAACAATCCGGTTCTTATCGGTGAGCCCGGTGTCGGCAAGACCGCTATCGTCGAGGGGCTTGCCCAGAGAATAGTGCGCGGGGATGTTCCTGAAGGACTTAAAGATCGCTCCATATTTTCTCTTGACATGGGCTCTCTCATGGCGGGAGCAAAGTACAGAGGGGAATTTGAAGAAAGGCTTAAGGCGGTGCTGAATGAAATAAAACAGAGTGAAGGGCACACCCTTTTGTTTATAGATGAACTGCACAACATCGTTGGCGCTGGAAAGACAGAGGGTTCACCTGATGCGGGGAATCTCTTAAAGCCTATGCTTTCCCGGGGTGAACTCCATTGTATAGGCGCCACAACACTCGACGAATATCGCAGGCACATCGAAAAGGACGCCGCCCTCGAGCGCCGATTCCAGCCGGTGATGACAGAACCTTCCACAGTGGAGGACACCATCTCCATCTTGAGAGGGCTGAAGGAACGTTATGAAGTGCATCATGGTGTGAAGATTCAGGATAATGCCATTGTGGCGGCGGCAACTCTATCCGATCGATATATAAGTGATCGTTTTCTGCCGGACAAGGCGATAGACCTTGTGGACGAGGCATGCGCAATGATCCGCACGGAGATAGACTCCATGCCGGCTGAATTAGATGAGGTGACTCGCAGGGTTATGCAATTAGAGATCGAGGAGGCAGCTCTCAAAAAGGAGAAGGATAAAGCGAGCAGTGAGAGATTGGAAACACTGCGTAAGGAACTTGCCGATCTTAAGGTGGAGGCAGATTCCATGAGGGCTCAGTGGGAGTCGGAAAAACAGGCTATTCAGAAAGTTAGAGGATTGCGTGAAGAGATCGAACAGTTGAGAAGAGAGATTGAACATGCCGAGAGAGAATATGATCTGGACAGGGCTGCGGAACTCAAACACGGCAGGCTTCCCGAAATGGAACGTCGCCTCAGGGGGGAAGAAGAAAGGCTTGGAGAAAAACAGGGAAGCAAAAAGCTTTTGCGTGAAGAGGTCACCGAAGATGAAATCGCCGATATTGTATCACGCTGGACAGGCATCCCTGTGACACGGCTCAAAGAGGGGGAAAGAGAGAAAATATTGAAACTCGATGAGATTCTCCATAAAAGGGTTGTGGGGCAGGATGAGGCCGTCTCTCTTGTGGCCGATGCAGTTATCAGGGCGCGTTCAGGAATAAAGGATCCGAAAAGACCTATCGGCTCTTTCATATTTCTTGGCCCGACAGGTGTGGGGAAGACAGAGCTTGCCAAGACGCTTGCGGAGGCCTTATTCGATTCGGAAGAAAACATGACGCGCATCGACATGAGTGAATATATGGAAAAGTACACCGTTTCAAGAATGACAGGCGCCCCTCCGGGATATGTCGGTTATGAAGAGGGCGGGCAGTTGACCGAGGCGGTGCGGCGAAAACCTTATTCGGTGATCCTCTTTGACGAGATCGAGAAGGCCCATCACGATGTCTTCAATATACTCCTGCAGATTTTAGACGATGGCCGCGCCACCGATTCCCACGGAAGAACAGTTGACTTCAAGAATACCGTTATCATAATGACATCCAATATAGGTTCCCATTATCTCATCGAAGGCGTTACCGATAAGGGAACAATAATGGAAGGCGCAAGAAAAGAGGTAATGAAGGAGATGCGGCTCCACTTCAGACCGGAGTTTCTGAACCGCGTGGACGATATAGTTATCTTCAAACCCCTTACACAGGAAGAGATCGAAAAGATCGTAATTCTATTGACCGAAGAATTGAAGAAACGTCTTGCCGATCAGGCAATTGAACTCGAGATAGATGAGTCTGCGACCAGATTCATTGCGCACAAGGGTTATGATCCTGTCTATGGCGCAAGACCCCTGAAAAGGCTGCTGCAGCATGAACTTGAAACAAAGGTGGGGCGGGCTATAATCTCGGGCAGTGCGGGAGAAGGATCGAAGATAGTTGTATCGACGAAGGACGAAAGCTTAAATGTGGAGATTGTGTCTCAAACCCCTTCATCTTTCCAAAACGATTGACAGGATAAGAAAAAGAATGAAACTACTCAGGTAGATAGACTGAAGGCTGAAGGCTGTTAGTAAAAGCGGGAACACGGCACATTTTGAGGCCATGTTTGATGCAAAATCTGCTGTTTCTCTGCTAAAGCGCCGCAAGCGTGTTTTTCGGGTACTTTCAGCCTTCAGCCTAAATAGCTTCAGCCTAACTACGTGAGTAGTTACAAAGAATGTAAGTAACCGTTCACGGTTTACAGTTATCGGTTCACGGTTGGGAAAAACTGTGAACTGTGAACCGACAACCGTGAACGGTTACGAATGTAATTTACTTTGTAACTGTTCACCGCAGGAAAACGCGGAGCCAGCAGAGATGATTAGTTGGTTGCCGGAAACGAATCAAGAATCAACTAACAAACGACATGATTCCACCTTCTGATACGAAAAACTTAAAATTAGAGCGAAATAACTCTAACTCCCGGCTTACAAGGCTAATTTCTCTGCGCTCTCTGCGAGCTCTGCGGTGAACGCTTACGGAAAAAAATTCATTAGAGTTGCCGCAACAGGTTTCGGCAGCGGGTTCATGCCTTTTGCACCGGGGACCGCGGGAACGATAGTCGGGATTCCTTTATATCTGATTTTTTCGCATCTTTCCTGGCCTCCTTACCTGATATGGGTA
>JAUWQS010000252.1 GCA_030610915.1 Pseudomonadota bacterium
CGACACAAATCCTGACAGGATCATTCGAACCTTTCGGATCGTAGACATCGGCGCCAACTTTCTCTCCAAGAATCCTCAACTGATCGACGGCCGCCGGCCTGTAAACATCGGCCGAAACCAGAGAAACTCTTTTATTCTTATTCATCAATAAGCGGGCAAGCTTGGCCGCGGTTGTCGTCTTGCCGCACCCCTGCAAACCAACAAGCATAACAGGCGCTGGAAATCTGCCTGGGAGCTTAAACTGACTGTCCGTCCCGCCCATCAGTTCGACAAGACCATCATTAACGATCTTCACAACCTGCTGACCGGGAGTAATGCTGTCAAAAACCTCCTGCCCCACCGCCCTTGTCCTGACATCCTCGACAAATTTCTTAACCACTTTGAAGTTTACATCCGCTTCGAGAAGCGCCATCCGGATCTCTTTTAAGGCGCTCTTGATATTCTCCTCATCGAGCCTGCCTCTCCCCTTCAGCTTTTTAAAAACACCTTCTAATTTTTCAGTCAAACTTTCAAACATAGTCTATCCCCTGATAACCAAACACCTGAGCCACTTGATCCTCTTTTCCAGCTTCACTTCCACCTTTTTTGCATCACTACGGGTCTTAAAACCTTTCAGGCAAACACGAAACCATTTCCCTTTTGATTTCAGATCGATCACATCAACCACAGGATCATAACCCATATTTAGCAACTTTTTACGAAGTGTCTCAGCCTTCTTCCTGTCCTTGAAAGAGGCTGCCTGCACCATGTATTTTCCCTTAAATGAAGATTGCGTTTCCGCCTTCTTCTCTGTTGTTTTTATTTTCTTTTCTGTTGTTTTCCTCTTCCGGACCAGGTCATCATAAAAGTTAAGTTTAAAATCGCCTTCTTCTCTCTTTGTCGCATGCGGGGCATCAACCGATCCCCTGATTTTCTGCTTCACCTGACCTTGTACAACTGCTGTGTCATTCTCCATGTAGCTGTCCATGTCCCGGCCGACTTTAACGCCAAAAATAAAGACAAACAGCAAAATAAAAGAACTGCCAAAAATAAATATAGCAAGGCCGAGCTTGCTCAACTTGAATTCGAAATCTTTTACATTCCGGGATGACATCGATACGCTGTAACCGATAACTTCTCAATAAATTTGGGTAAACTCAGAAACCATAGCCGTTCACGGCTTGAAATTGGAAATTAGAAATTTGGGAGACCTATCTGCATGCACCTGCCTGTGCCGGCACGGCAGACAGGGGCACGCACAGGCAGGGATGAAACAAGTTTATGAGTTGACAGTACAAAAACATGAAGGCCAAATTTCCAATTTCTAATTTCAGTACTCCATGAATGCTTGCTCTTGAACGAAACCTGTGAACCATAAACCTGTAAGCCCTTACAAACAAGTATTACATTTTCTCCGGCGCCGACACACCCAAAAGTCTCAATGCGTTTCCTATTACAATATGAACAGATTTAACCAGAAAAAGTCTCGCCCCGGTCAGCGCCGGGTCATCGGTAACCACTCTGCTTTTATTATAATAACTATGAAAAACAGAGGCAAGATCGTTAAGATAAAACGTGAGACGATGTGGCTCAAGAGTCCTGGCGCTGCCTTCAACAATTTCAGGGAACACGGTGATTTTCTTAATAAAAGCTATCTCCTCCGGCAGAGTCAGAAGACTCAAATCAACATCACCAAAGGCCGGAATCTCATAGCCTCGCTCAAGCGCTAATCTCATGATGCTCGATATCCTTGCGTGCGCATATTGAACGTAATATACAGGATTTTCATTCGACTGTTTCTTTGCAAGTTCCAGATCGAAATCAAGGTGGCTGTCCGACCGTCTCATAAGGAAATTATATCTTGCCGCATCTCTCCCCACCTCATCTACAACTTCCCTTAAGGTTACGAATTCGCCGGCCCTGGTGGACATTGCGACAGGTTTCCCGCCCCTCAGGAGATTCACAAGTTGAATCAGAACAATCTTCAGGGTTTCCTTTTCCATCTTCAGGGCATTGATGCCGGCATACATCCTGGGAATATAGCCATGATGATCAGCTCCCCAGACATCGATAAGCGTATCAAACCCTCTTGAATACTTGTTTTTGTGATAGGCGATATCGGCGGCAAAGTAGGTGGGCTCGCCATTTTCCCTGACCACCACTCTGTCCTTTTCATCACCATAATCTGTTGTCCTGAACCAGAGGGTCGTCCCATCCTCGTAGATAAAACCATCCTCTTGAAGCTCCGAGAGCAGCCTTGTTACGCCATCGTCTTTATAAAGCTCCCTTTCGCTGAAGTAGTTGTCAAAAACCACGCCAAAGGCATTCAAGTCTTTCTTTATCCCATTCAGGATGGACATGGAAGCATAACCGGTGAAAACCCCTATAGCCCCTTCCGCATCCTTTTCAAGGTACTCATCGCCATACTTTTCAAGCATCTCTTCGGCCAGGCGCTCGATATATTCACCCTGATAACACTCCGCCGGAAAATCAATTTCCTTTCCCGCCAGCTTCAGGCAGCGGTAAAAAACAGACTTCCCTAATATGTTCATCTGGCTGCCCGCATCATTAATATAATACTCCCTGGAAACTGAAAATCCCGTTGCCTCCAGGATATTCGCGATTACATCCCCTACAGCGGCGCCCCTTGCGTGACCTATGTGAAGCGGCCCGGTCGGGTTTGCGCTGACAAATTCCACCAGCACCTTTTTATCCATGCCGGAGTCTGATTTTCCGTAATGCTCTTTCAGGGAGTCTATCTCTTCGAGAAGAGATGTCCACACATTATCACGAATGAAAAAGTTTATGAAACCCGGGCCTGCGATCTCTGTTTTATCTAATATATTTTCTGTATCGACGATATTTTCAACAATGGCTTCAGCCACCTTATGGGGATTTCTTTTGACACTCGAAGCAAGCGCCATGGCCACATTGGATGCGTAATCGCCGTGGGAAATATCCCTGGTCATCTCTACTTCCACATAGGGAAGATTAACCTCCTCGAATATGCCCTTATCAGAACAGGCCCTAATCGAATTTTCCAGCAACCCTGTCAACTTCTTTTTCACTTAAAAAATATCCCTTCCTTTTTTTATTGTATCACAGTCGATGCATTCGTAAAAAGCTCCGCTATGCCGACCTGTCTGCGTGCTCGCACAGGCAGGCACGTCGGCATTATAATTGGAAGTAACCGGCATTAATTTGTCATTTCGAACGAATGTGAGAAATCTTAGATTTCTCGTCGTTTCACTCCTCGAAATGACAGACGTAAAAACCGCTTCTTTGCCTTTTTACATGTAAGTTACTTGGAAGTCAAACTCAGCGAACCTGTCATTTCGACCACAGGGAGAAATCTTATTTTTTCAATGTGTTACGGTCTAAAGATTTCTCGTTTCACTCGAAATGACAAGCTATGAAGACTTTTTACGACTGTATCACAGTCGACACTAAAAAAAGGTTGGCCAAAAGGCCAACCCATCTGTGAACCTATCCCCAATATCAAAGTTGTTTGACGATTACTTTACCCTTCTTTCTCCGCTTCATCGATATCCTCATCCTTTATGGAAAGATCCCTGGCAAAATCGGGACAGTGGACGTTGCCGGCAGAATCGGTGGCAACACTGAATCTCTTCTGACAGTTTTCTCTCCAGGCGCATATTGAACAATATCTCTTATCCATTCCCATAATACCGCCTCCATTTTTCACTACAGACATTTA
>JAUWQS010000008.1 GCA_030610915.1 Pseudomonadota bacterium
CTGACCTTTTTTAATTTTCCTGAAGAAGAATGGATATCATTAAGAACCACAAACATAATTGAACGGCTCAACAAAGAATTTAAACGTAGGACAAAGCCCATGGAAATCGTAGCAGGGGAGCGGGCCTGCTACACGCTCCTAACTTTTATCTGTTTAAAGATGGAGCTGCATTGGAGATCAAACCCTATAGGAAAAGTGCGTAACAACCTGCCATTCTTTAAAGAATCGGCCTTTAATAAATTTACACAATTAACTTGACACTACCTGGTTTCACGATCCTTAAAACAAGAGAAGCCTTTTCGGCCAGACTACCCACTATTCAAAAAAATATTTCACTTGATGACAAAAAGCTTCATATAATTATTCCCAAATTTCCTCTTCTGGAAAAAGATAAATGGCCAAGACTAACCTTCTGGAAAAGATATATTTCCACTGAAAAACTTCTTCAAAACATAAAATCTTCAAAAAGGATAAAAAATAGCTTAGGCCCTTTTTTTGAAATGGGTATGGATACCATATTTATTATTTTTAAACCTCGAGTAAGTGTAACAGAGGAAAAAGGGAATACCTTTGTTAATTTCCTTGTGGTGCCGATGGTGAGAAGAACTGGGTTCACAGAGAGTGATGCTAAAAACGTTATGAAAAATATTGAAATCAAGGGTTTGCTGAGGGTCGAAAGGATGCTCTTAGCCGATGATACAGAACCGGTAAAGGGTAATATAGAGGTAATGACTGGTAGAGATTTCGAACAGGATAAAGGAATTCTAACTAGTATAGAAACCAAGATAGATGTGATTTTAAGCCGATTTTATTAAAAGAAGGGAAGATGATTTTATGGACAAACACAGAAATATCAATGCATATCAAATAATCTTTAGTCTCATAATTGTGTGCTATGGCCTTTTATCCATTACTTGCTGTGCCCCAATAATCTCTAAGCAATTGAGGGAACATATAGCATAAGGAACTAACCTTAAGGATATTAAATATTTATGAAAACCAAAAGGAGACCTGAATTATGAAAAGCGTTAATAAGCAAACCATGTTAAGGACTTTGGTCCTTCTGTCCATCATCGGCCTGGGGCTGGTTCTATTATCCTCCCAAACGGCTGAAGCAAAGCGAAAAATAGCCCCGGAAAAAATCAAGGTTATCATGGTTGGCGACCGGCTGGTAGATGTTGCCTTTAACCTGGGAGTTCTCCCCGAGGCCATGTCCGTGCGCTGCTCCATGTGGCCCATGTGCAAGGAACTCATAAATGCTTCCCAGATACTGGGTTGCCCAAAATGCATAGTCGACAGAATACCGAACATCGTTCCCGACACGGCAAGGAAACGCGGTATCAAACGGATCATTATTGAAAAGCATCCCAATTTCTGTATTTACAGACCCAGGGTCAAGCCGGCCAATGTTGTCCCTTTGCTTGAAGGCAAGGGCTTGACCATCGAGTATGTAGATTTCTCCCGGGGCCTGGAGTCAGCCATACGACAGACAGCCAGGTTGCTTGGACGTCAGTCCGGGGCCGATGCTTTGATCAATCGCTACAACAAAGCTATGGCAAAGGCTAAAAATGCCCTGCCCGGAAAAAAGCTGGGGGAAAAGGTGGTCATTATCAATGGCACTTACCAGAGTGCGACGGGGAAAACGTTTCTAAGAATCGAGATGCCCGGGGGCTATTCCGATCGCTTCCTGCTCGATCCACTCGGTTGTATGAATATAGGTGATGTTCTCAAATCTCCAAACAAAAAAGCGGATAAAGGCCACTTTTCAATTAGAAAGCTGGATGTCCTGGCAAAGGCCAAACCTGATGTTATTGTTATGACAGGGAATGCCTTTGCAGTACAAAAGGCTCTTGCTGCAGCAGTAAAGAAATATCCGGCCATGGCCGATGTGCCGGCCATCAAGGACCTGGCAATCTATAGCCTGCCCTTTTATGGAGATTCGAGTGTGATTGAGTATCCGGCTATTTTACGGCAGTGGACCGACGCTATCTACAGAAAGAGAAATTAGGCAAACAGCTTTACTTTCAAGATACTCGAAGCAAGGGAGGTGATAAAATTATTGGTGCAGGGAAAGGCGGCTTTCATCCCGCAAGAAGCAAGACCGCCTTTCCCCCGGGAAGCAGGCCTGGCTGAATTTATGGCCGGGCTGCCCCTTGGTTCTTTTTCTACCAGAGCTGAGGGTTACTGTCAATTGTCATGTAACTAAGAAGAGGAGGGAGAACTTAAATGAAACGGTTTAAATCGATGTTGAGCTTGTTTGCCTTAGTCTTTGTATGTGTCCCGTCGGCGCAGGCGCAAGAAGTGGTTGAACTGGAAAAGACAGTAGTTACCGCCACACGCACAGAGAAAGCGGTAAAGGATGCGCCGGCCAGCGTTACCATAATAACAAGAGAAGAGATTGAGGCCACCTCTGCCCGCTATGTAGACGATCTGCTCAGAGATATTGTGGGAGTCGATGTGAAACGGCCTCGCGGCATATCCAGCTCATGCACGCACATCCGCATGAGGGGCTTTTCCCATCCCCGTGGAACCCTGATATTAAGGGATGGAATGCCCATAAACCGGATCGCCTGCGGCGGCGGAAAGCATAACGAAATTCCGGTGGAGCTTATCGAGAGGATAGAGGTGGTGAGAGGCATTAACGCATCTCTTTACGGCACAAGCGCAATGGGCGGGGTAATCAATATCATTACCAGGAAACCGGAAAAGGAGCTGAAAGGCACGGTAGAGGGTTCCTATGGGACATTCGATACCTGGAATAGCGGCGTAACCCTGAGCGGCACGGCAAAAGAGAAATTTGGATATCAGCTTTACTATAATCATCTGGAGACTGACGGCTATAATCCATGGTCGGATTCCTTTATTGCCACAAAACAGCCCTGGGTCCAGAAGAAGTTCAGACAGGCTATCGTGGATCAGGACAGAGAGGCGGACAACATCTTTGCCAGGTTGACCTATGAAATCGATCCATCCTCCACCCTTGCCTTTGCGTATTCCTGCTGGGATGACGAAATCGGAAATGGACGAAAATACAATTATAATGAGTTTGAAAGAAACAGGTCAAGCCTAACCTATGAAAAGAAGGGCAAATTAAATATCTCTGCCAATCTTTATTACTTAGATGAAGACTTTGAATTTACCTATGACCGAAAGCCAAACAAAAAGATAATGAAGGCATTTGATACCATTGAGATGATAAGCAAGATCCCCATCGAAGATTTTGGAGGGATGGTCAGCGTCAGCATGCCGATAAAAAAGAGACATCTGTTGACCTTCGGGACGGATCAGCGGCTTGGTGATTTAGAAAACAGATGTGACTGGGTGACATCAAACCGCAAAACCAGAACTGAAGGGAAGCAATATCGGGGAGCTTTCTTTGCTCAGGATGAAATAGATGCCGGAAGACTCCTTGCCACACTAAACGCGAGGATAGACTGGTACAAGACATACGATGGCTCATTTTACGATTCCACGGGTAAAAGTGAAAAGTATTCCGATGAATCGGGCGAGGAGTTCAATCCAAAACTGGGTCTGGTCTATCATCTGACCGATTCGACTACCCTGCGTGGTTCTGTGGGCAGGGCATCCAATGTTCCCTATTTATATTCTCTGTATGGCACATGGGAGTGTCCGCCGGGGAAATTTAATGAAGGAAACCCTGATCTGGACCTTGAATACACTATTGGTTATGAGGCAGGAATAGAGCAGCGTTTCGGAGATCGAGTGATGTTAAGGATGACCGGATTTTACAATGATATAAATGACTGGATGGCAAGGATTTACAATAAGACACAAAAAGGGGTTAAGTATTATAAATGGCAAAACATAGATGAGGTGGAGACCAGCGGCATAGAATTAGAGGCGGAATATATGCCTTTCACCTCCCTCAGACTCTATGCCAATTATGGCTATCTCCATACTGAAATAAAAAAGTACAAAGACGGACCACAATTGGAGGGGAACAGGCTTGTTGACCAGCCTCGCCACCGCTTCAATTCCGGTTTTACATATACCAATCCCGATCTGTTCACCATCGACTTAAGACAGCGTTATGTTGGCCATCGTTATGATGATATGGAAAGCGCCCAGAAACTCGACGATTATGTAACTTTCGATGTCAAGATTTCCAGAGATATCACTAAATTTATAGAGGCATCCTTAGAGGTCGAAGATATCTTCAACAAGACCTGGCAGGAATCATATCAGTGGGAGACGCCCGGACGGATGATCTTCGGCAGGGTAAAGATAATGTTTTGAGGTATCAGCTCAATAAATCAGGGTAGGGGAGGTTTTAACCTCCCGATGCGGGCGACTACGAGTCACCCCTGCCCGAACTTATTGGGCTATTACGTTTTGAGGAGGTTTTTGATGATGCAGCGTTTAGTTTATCTAACTGTCTTGCTGTCCATGGTCCTCTTTGCTTCCAGTGTGTTAGCCCATACCCTGGTGGTTTTTGCTGACGACAACGAGGATGGCACGGTGACCATCGAAGCTGTTTACAGCACCCAGGAGATACCTGTTTTCGCCGAGGTGCGGCTTGAGGATACTGAAGGAAATATCCTCTGGAAGGGAAGAATCGACGAGGATGGTCTTTGTACATTTAAGAAACCGGAGATTCTCTACACGATCATTGTGAATGCAGGGCCGGGGCATAGGGCCGAGGTGAATGGGCCTCGATAGATAGAATGAACATCGAACATCGAACGTCCAACATCGAATGCTGAATGGGAATTGAGAAGCGGAGCGACATCATTATTCGACGTTCGATGTTCAATGTTGGACGTTCATCTTTTAAAAAAGGAGAAAAAGTATCATGAATACCGTAAGAAAAAAGTTTTGTTTACAGCTTTTGGCATGCATTGTGGCTGCTTTAGTTTCAATCCCATTTTTTGGCGCCCCGCCGGCAGCCGGAACGGAACTTGGGCTCAACCCCGGCTGCGATACTGTTAATGCCATATTTATATCGGACAGGATTACAGATGTTGCCTATCGCCTGGGAGCTGTGCCGGTTGCCTACTGTGCGCGCTGCTGCTGGCCCATGACCCAAAAAGAGCTTTCCACTGTGATTAGACTGGGATGTTACAGATGCGCAACCATTGATTCAGTAATCGAGACAGCAGATAAGCACAAAGTCGGTCTAATCCTGATCGAGGATGGGTTTGTCTCTATCCATAAAGACTGGAACTGGAAGGACAAATATCTGAGGCATCTAAAGAAGCGAGGGTACAATGTACATGTAATATCATTTTCAAAAGGGGCGCCCCAGGCTATTCTTGAAATCGGAAAGCTGCTTCACAGAGAGGAAAAGGCCGGCAGGCTTGCCGCAAAGTATATCAGGAAACACAAGCAAACCACGAAGGCAATTTCCGCCTCCAGGGCAAACAAAAAGATTCTGATACTACAGGGACTGGGCAGGCGCGGTGTCAGGGTAGAGGCGCCGGGAGGCTATTCGGACAAATTTCTGCTCGAGCCGCTGGGGTGTGTAAATGTGGGAGATTTGGCCAGAGATCAGGATACGAAAGCAGATAAAGGGTATTTCCTGCTCGAGGACTGGCAGGCTGTTTCAAATGCAAATCCCGATATCATTGTAAAATATGGAAACCCCTGTGCCGTGGAAAAGAGCCTTGCCCGGGCATTAAAGAAGTATCCTGAACTGGCAAAGGTCCCGGCTATAAGAGACCATGCAATCTATACCCTTCCATTTTATATGGATTCTTCGGTGACTCAGTATCCAAAGATTTTGAAGGCATGGTTTGATGCTGTTTACAAAAAATGAAAGTAACTTACTCAGGTGGATAGACTGAAGGCTGAAGACTGTTAGTAAAAGCGGGAATACGGCACACTTTGAAGCCATGTTTGATGCAAAATCTGCTGTTTCTCTGCCAAAGTGCGGCAATCGTATTTTTCTGGTACCTTCAGCCTAAATAGCTTCAGCCTGACTACGTGAGTAGTTACAAATGAAAAAGGAAAGCATGGTGAAACCGGATAGAATCATGGGAAAAGGGATGAATCAAAGTAATTTTATCAGCGCAACAATAAAGGCTGCCTGAGCAATAAGCATACCGGCTACCCACTTGATAACACCAACCTTTGATTCTGCAATCTCTGTTCTAAGCTCAGCGCGGAGCAACTCAATATCCTTTTTGAGTTCAGCCCTGACTGACTCAATATATTTCGTAAGATTGCTTTCGGTAGTTTTGAGATCACTTCTAATTACCTCAATATCCTTTTTGAGTTCAGCCCTGACTGACTCAATATATTTCGTAAGATTGCTTTCGGTTGTTTTGAGGTCTTTCGTGAGATTGCTTTCTGTAGTTTTCAGGTCGTTCGTAAGATTGCTTTCAGTTGTTTTGAGATCACTTCTAACTATCTCAATATCTTTTTTGAGCTCAGCACGGGCAAATTCAATATCCTTTTTAAGATCAGCCCTGACTGACTCAATATATTTTGTGAGGTTGCTTTCGGTTGTTTTCAGATCGTTCTTGCTGGCAAGATTTTCTTCTATCATTTCCTGGAAGACCTCGGCAATCTCTTTGGCGGAGTCTTCACTCAGGCCAGTGGCTTTAAGGCGGCTGTAAATGTTCAGGGTGTCGATAGCAAGAGGCATTTTACTGTTTTCCTATGAAAACCGGCAGACTGTAGTTTGGCATAAACTAACACATTGGCATTCCTTATGTCAATTTTTTAGGTAGATTAATTTAACGTCTAATCGTGTCAGCTCAATAAATCAGGGTGGGGGAGGTTTTAACCTCCCGATGCGGGCGACTACGAGTCACCCCTACCCGAACTTATTGAGCTATTACGTCTAATCGATATTCTGTCGTTGAAAGGAGGTGATAAAATTATAAGCGCAGGAAAAGGCGGCTTCCATCCGGCAAAGAGTGAGACCGCCTTTCCCCCAGGAAGCAGGCCTGACTGAATTTATGGCCGGGCCACCCCTTAGTTCTTTTTCTACCAGAGCTGAGGGTTACTGTCAATTGTCATGTAACTAAGAATGAGGAAGGAGAACTAAGATGAAACAGTTTAAATCGATGTTGGGCTTCTTAGCTCTGGGTATGGTCTTTGCCTCTCCGGCGTGGGCGCAGGAGGTGATGGAACTCGAGAAAACGGTTGTTACGGCCACAAGAACGCCTGAAGTTCTGAGAAATGTTTCATCCTCTGTATCTATTATAACCAGAGATGAGATTGAGAACTCTACTGCCCGTACAGTGGATGATCTGTTGAGTACAAAGGCAGGCATAAATGTAAGAAAGGCAGGCGTGAGTCACACAGATAATAAAATTACACTGAGGGGTCTTGGAAAAGTCTTGATTCTTATAGATGGTCTACAAGCAAATGATGCCATAGGTGGACAACAATTAGATAATCTACCATTGGAATCAGTAGAAAGAATAGAGATAGTAAGGGGGGCTGCCTCTGCGGTATATGGCTCCGAGGCCATGGGAGGTGTGGTAAATATAATCACAAAAAAACCAGAGAAGAAACTGCAAGGCTATATAGATGGCGGTGGAGGCAACCTGGATACCTATCGAGCCGGAGGACAACTGAGTGGTTCTTACAAAGATTTAGGCTTTCTTTTTACCACCAAAAGAGAGGAGACAGGTGGTTATATACCTACTCGTCACGAGTATCGAAAACCTGAAGTAAGCTATAAAGATCAGGATGTGCGTACCTTGGAGCAATTTGGTAAATTGAATTACGAAATAACGGCTGACTCAGATCTTAATCTACAGTTCTTACGAACTTATAATCATGTTGACAATAGTGCTGGTGCGAAAAATCAGATGAGTGACAGAGATCGGGACAGGGTTCAAGGCAGTTATAATCTCAGGATATGTGAGATAGATTCTTCTGTAAACTTTTTTTATCAGAAGGATAATTTCACTTACAACTCACTTAAATATAAGACCAATATACCGCAATACAAAATGGATTCTGATAGGGATCTATGGGGTATTAGCCTTCAGACCTCCCGTGATATTACAGATTTCTGGAAGTTGACTGCCGGTGTTGATTACAAAAACGCAGAGCTTGATACTGGTTATGATTACTATTTTGAGGCGAGAGATAAACTTTGTGAAGGAAAACAGGATTACTGGGGACCTTTTTTACAGAACAGATTTTCTTTTCTGGATAAGAAGTTAATTTTGCATCTGGGTCTCAGATACGATACCTGGCGCTCACATGACGCGAAAAACTTTGACTCAAAGTATCAAACAGACCCCACAGACTATGGGAGTAATACCGATGGAGCAGTCAATCCTAAGTTTGGTTTTACTTATGATCTGCCTTGGGATTCGACCCTCAGGGCCTCTGTCGGGAGGGCATTTCGCGCACCTACTATCATGGAACTCTATTACACCTGGTATTATGGCACTACAACCTATGCCGGCAATTCCGATCTTGATCCGGAGGATATGCGCTCTTATGACATAGGATTGGAAAAGAGGTTTGGTTCGAAAGGGAAAATATCTATTACCTATTATTATAACAAAATAGAGGATCAAATAACATCAATAGTAACTCAGGAATCCCCTCAGAAGATAAAACAGAAGCAAAACGTGGGAGAAGCAGAATCCCAGGGGGTAGAATTAGCCGCCAATTACGATATCTGCACATGGTTATCCCTCTTTGCTAACTATACCTATAATCACTCAAAAATAAAAGAGTTTTCTGACGATCCCAGCTTGGAGGGCAACCGCTTAGCTTGGTCTCCATACAATAAGGCAAGCTATGGTTTAACATACAAAGGGCCTTATTCCATCACGGCAACCCTGACTGGAAACTATAAAGGAAATTGCTGGCATGAAAATAAAAACACCAAGCGCATGGAAGCATATACTATATTAGACTTGGCGCTCAGGTGGAAGCCCTCTAAACATATCGAGTTATGGTCTGATATACATAATTTGAATGATAAAAAATATAGCGGAATGACCGATACATGCAGGATGCCTGGCCTGAGGTGGCTGGCCGGCGCGAAATTCAACTTTTAAATGATTGACAAACTTATGCCTGCAGTTTCCAATTTGCTACAGGCATGACAATCAGAAAGGAGAAAATTGATGGACAAGGCAGAAAATAAAAAAAGGAATATCACAGGGATAATATTAGCGGTTCTTATAGTTCTGGTAATCATCTCTATGGTCTATACGCAGCAAAAGGCAGGGTATGAAAAATCGGGCGTTGTCGAGTTTAACAACGGAAATTACAGGAAAGCGATAGAGAATTATACAAGGGGATTAGAATCCGACCAGGACAATGCCTCCCTGTACAATAACCGGGGACTAGCCTACTGCGGGCTGGAGAAGTACGCTAAGGCCGTCGCCGATTACGACAAGGCCATAGAAATTAAGCCTGATTTTGCAGATGCCTATTATAACAGGGGTTTGGCCTATTTCAAAAAGGGTTCTTCCTATAATCTTGAACCGCGAAAAAAGGCGATCAAAGATTTCACCATGGCCATTGAATTGCAGCCCGATTTTGCTGATGCTTATTATAATCGGGCCGTTGCCTATACCGAGCAGATCCATTATCACCATAAATATTCAACAATCCCTCCCAAGTTTCCTTCCGAAGACATGGATAATTATAACAAAGCGCTAACTGATTATACCAGGGCGCTCGACTTAGATCCCTCCTATGTCCTGGCCTATCAGGGAAGGGGAAATCTCTTTTACAGACATGGAGACTGGGACCTGGCAAACAAAGAGTATGATAAGGCCCTCGATCGTCAAAAGGAAATATTGATGAAGGTGGGAGATGTCGGTCTGGCCGGAGTATTAAACAGCAGAGGAAGAAACAACCTGGCCTGGGGAAAACTGGATGAGGCGATCTCCGATTTCACAACAGCGATTGAGCATTACAGAAAGGGCGTGGTCAACAAAGAGGTGGGGCTTAGCAAAAGCGTCACCAATGCCCTCGCCCACAGGACAGTTGCTGCATGGGAATTAGGAAGATGGGAAGATACAATCAGGTTTGCAGATGAGACAATTGAAGTAAAGGAGGCCAACCCTAGAAAATATGGGACGGCTGCCTTTTATTACTTCACCAAGGGGAGGTGTTATTACAAACTTGGCAGATATGATGAGGCAGTCTCCAATCTTGAAAAGGTGCTGGCCGAATCAAAGTATGGCATGGGCGCCAAGGCGAGGTTGTGGCTGGGCAGGGTATATAAGGCGAAAGGTGATAATGAAAAGGCGGAGAACCTGATAAGAGAGGCTCTCAGATTATGCATTAAAGACGTTGAGAAAGGAAACGAACTTAAGCTTTATAAGGCACATCTTCAAAGAGGATTATGTTACCTGGAACTTGATGAGCACAAAAGGGCAATCTCCGACTTTAAAGAGACGATAAAGTGGCGGGTCTTTGCAGATAAGCCGGCCAACCACACAAATTACTGGTTAGATGCCCACAAATATACCGGCATTGCCTATATGAAGGCGGGAGATAAGAGCAATGCCCGTGAATATCTGCAAAAAACAATAGAGCTGGCAAAGGAGCGGGGATTTAACGAAGTGGTGGAAGAAGCGAAAGAGCTGTTAGCCGAACTGTAATTTTCAATCCACAGATTTCGCAGATTACACAGATTACTCTAATTACTGGAAGGGCGATGCGAAATTTGATACTCCCGCAGCTTGCAGCGAGTAGTTCGTTAAGGTTCTCCCCTTTTTTAAAGGGGAGTCAGAGGGGATTTTTATATAAAAGGAGGTAGAGAATTATGTGTGTTCCGATAAGTGTTTTAACAAAAGGAAAAATCAGTGGTTGCACAGGAGTGTGCGGGCTGTGGCCTCACATCAGCGCCCTGGTGGTCCTTTGCGCCGGTCTGGTCTGGAACTTTGTCCGTGGAGGATTTTCCAGGAAAAAGCATGCGGAGGTTAATTGAATAGTATTTCTATTTTTTGACAGGATCAACAGGATAATCAGGATAAATAAAAAATCAGGTAAATCCTGTTCATCCTGTCGAAAAACATTCCGCCGCAGGCGGCTAATTCAATAAATGAATTTTTCATATCCACATTCTACCTTACAGATCGAACCTACCCGCAGATGCAACCTGAACTGTGAGATATGTATGCGCCAATACCTGGATGAAACTTCTGCTTTGCTTTCTCTTGAAGGATTTAAAAAGGTGTTGAACTCATGGAATTTTCGGCATGTGGCGCTTCATGGGTGGGGTGAGCCGCTGCTTAATCCTCAACTGTTTGAGATGGTGAAATATGCTGAATCCAAAGGGGTTTCAACGGAACTGACCACCAATGCGACATTGCTTCGGACAAAGATGGAAGAAATCTTTGCAAGTGGCCTCGACAGTATCGTATTCGGGATACACAGGAGTGAAAGTCTGCCGGTTGTTCTGTCTCAGATCAAAGAGTTGATAACTCAAAGAGACGTAAAGAAACTGAGATGTCCCAGGACTTACATCGATATTGTTATATATAGAGGAAATTGCCATGAAATTGTGCAGCTTATCGAAGCCACCGCCGGATTAAATATAGATGGAGTAGTTATGCACAGAATTTTTAAGCCTGAATTCTGCGCAGGGATCCGGCAGGTAAATCCCGCCACGGAATATATCTCTATTCAAGAGGAAATGACATTGTTCAGGGAAGTAAAAAAAGCAGCAAGAAGGCTGAAGATAAAACTCTGCTTGCCTCCGAAGCCATCCATACCCTGCAGGGCGGTAAAGTATAGTCTTTTCGTTACCTCTAAGGGCAAAATCTCACCCTGTCCCTTTTTGTCGGAGTTTTATATGGGAGACGCACTTAATGGAGACCTGCGGGAGGCTATAATCTCGCAAAGGTATAAACAATTTGTAAAAGATATGAAAGGGCATCCTGTCTGTAGCAGATGCCCCTTAGGTTCCGCAAATGGAAGCTTTTATGAAGGCATGGCGTTATGCCCCATCATGTGAGCGAAAGGAGGATAAATGATAACCTATTTCTGGGCGGCAGGCATTGCCTTTACTGTTTTTATCTTTGCAGGCAAGGCCGGGCTGGTGGCAGGCACGACAGGTATTAAGGCATTGAAAATATGGGGTTTAGCCTTGATTTATGGGGCGCTCGCTTTTCTTATGGGCGTTATCTTAAAGGTTTTCAATCCACTTAATTATTTCGAGTTTTTTCAAAAATTCATGTCATATGGTGTAATACTCCATTTTTTTCTATCAATCGGCCTGCTGGCCTGGGGAGTCTATACCATAAAGTCGTATCTCAACCGGAAATTAGGACGCATGTCGAAGGCAGGATATCTTCTAATGCTCCCCTGTCCTGTTTGTCTGTCGGCCATGCTTCTTTCTTGCTCCATATTTGTCGCCATAACCGGCATCGATCCATTGAAAGCAGGGGGATTGATGGCAGGCCTTTTCATGGTTGTGATCGCAGGAGTCGCTCTGCTGACAAGGCGGGTGATGAGGGCAGACAAGGAGGGAGTGCCAGGGCCTGTGCTGCTTGGGTTTGTAATGATGCTGGTGGGGCTCTATTTTGCTGTCTCGGTCATAGTTGTGCCAGTATATTCCCAATCTAAGGTCTTTTTTTCTACTGCGAACAATATAGTACCGCCAAGCCTATCTCTTAAAGAGGCAGTAGTGATCCTCGCAGTGTCTGCTCCGTTTTTCGGTCTTGGCTTTTTCAAAAATCGAAAGGAATAGAACAATGAACAATTAACAGTTTGAAGTGAGGAATTGGAAAATCGAACATGTGAGGGAAGAATATCGATGAAAAATAAGAAAGAGGATTTCGGTGATGAGCTGGCAGAACGTTTTTTACACTTTGCGATCGGGATAATCAAACTCACCGGAGCGCTTCCTAAAACGCCGGCAGGTAAGTACATAGCCGATCAATTGCTGCGGTGTGGAACCTCGTCCGGTGCAAACTATGAAGAAGCAAAAGGAGCTGAGTCTCGCAAAGATTTTGTTCACAAATTAGGTGTAGTGTTGAAGGAAACAAAAGAAAGCCGTTATTGGTTGAAATTGATGTTAGTTAGCAAAATGTTAGCTCATAACAAGGTAGGTTCTCTGCTAAGTCACCGCAAATAAATAAGCTTTACACTATATCAACCCTAATTCGATAAGTAGTAGGGGGGCAGATGCCCTCATCAGCAGATATTCGAGCCTATTCGAGGAACAGGCCCTACATTTAACAGCTTGCCCGAAGGGCACTCTGCGGTGAACAGTTAAGGTTATTTATTTTCGATTCCTAAATGAAGCTGAAGAGCTTATCGCAATTGCAGGAAAAAGCATCATGACAGCAAGAAACAAGTAAACAATTGACAATTGATCACTGTTAATTGACCATTGAGAAGGAGGTCCACCAGAATGAATATTTTAGGTTACATGCAGTCTATCTTTTATCTAATGATGAATGCCATGCTCTATCCGGTCATGGGGCTGCTTATTTTTTTGTTTATCTACATGCTTTACTCAACTTTCGCACCTGCACCTAACTGCTGGTAAGAACAAGTAATTTATTGATTCCATTATGGAATCAATAAGCTCTTTGATAACTTCTTCAGTCAAGCAACTGATATTACGTAGTTTATCTGCAAGCACAGAAAGAATCAGCGTTATGGCTTCAAGGTAATTCAAATCAGCAATCTCCTCACAGCACGCGTGGAAGAGAAGGCCGATTGTACGACCATCGTTTTGTTGACGATGCTCGACGCTCAGAAAAATATAGCGAACCATGACAATGGTGGTATGAGCAATCAGCGCATCATATGACCGCATCTGTATTTCTTTTGCAAGCGCCAGGAATGATTTGCATATCTTGAAGAATACCTCGATATCCCATCGCTTCCCATAGATCCGGACTACTTCATCGTCAGTAAGATTACACTGTGTAGAGAGTAAGGCAATCCATACTTTCGTTTGACGATGACGGATAAAAACAATTTTGACTTCTCTTTCACTCTTGAAGGTTACCTTTACTGAAGCCAATATACGTGCTTTTCCACGACGTTTGCGGACTTTTCTGTAGAGTTGTTTCAGCGTGAGCCATTCGCCGTTATAAAAATAAGTGATCATGGGCATCGGTTTCAGATGGCAGATAACGTGAATCCCCAAACCGGCAATCTGATCGATCACCGAAGGAAATGAAAACCAGGAATCGAACAGAACATAATCGGCTTTCAGTCCACGGGAAAGGGCTCTTTTCACCATGGCTGCTGCCATATCAGTTGCTTTCTGAACCGCTTCCCTGCGTCGGTGGCCGCCGCATGATCGTTTATCAATTGCGGGATTTACTTCCTGCAGCTGTTTTTCCTTTCTGGCGGAAGCCAACAGGGCAAAATCTACCGGCAGGAAGCTGGCGCCGTCAGACCAGCCAAGGGTTAACATGCGAAAGCCCCGTTTCATGATTCGGCGATTATGATCAAATATCCAGCTCAACAACTCCACCTTTTTACTGCGATCACGTTCATAGGAAGAGTCATCTATGATCAGCACCTTTTCCCTGTCATCACTTGTAAGAAGTGACAGGAAAAACTGATTGATCATCTTCTGTGTTAGTCGGAAGAGAAAGTTACGTCAGTTGAATGTCGGGGTGTTCATAAACCGGTAAATAGTCGATTTTTCACATCCGGCTTCTCTGTTTCTGATAAGAGACACATACATGCTTTTGCCCATAAATATCAGGTGGAACAGCCCTTTGAACAGGAAAAGGACGCCAAAGCCTAACTTCCTGATACCTGCCTGATTCAGAAGCGAACCGACACAGTAGGAATAGAAAAAGTGATCGATGCGGGATCCGATGTTTTTTTCTGCTTGGCTGTCAAAGAACTTTGTATTACAGTGCATTTGAGATGTCCTCCTTTTTTGTTTTTGTGCAGGGTAATTATACCCTAAAAGGAGTGGAGTCTCAATTATTATTTAAATAATACCGCCAGTTATAACTTCCACCCTCTCGCCGAAAAGTGCGAAAATGGGGTGCGAAAGTTGAGTAAGGTTCTTGCCGAAACAGCAAAAGAATTTAAAACGATCACGAAAGTCCGAAAATTACAAAGACACGAAATAACTGCGTGGAAACAGGAAATAGGAGAAAAAATATCAGTGATAATCCGCGTAGATCGGTGGCTGAATA
>JAUWQS010000018.1 GCA_030610915.1 Pseudomonadota bacterium
TCACAGTGTATAAGATTTGTTAGTTCCAATTGAAATAATGAATTGCACATCCATGTGTTATTACAGTATATTTTGCCATACGGTTTAAAACATGAGAGTATGTTCCTTTATGCTATGGATGACCGCGAAAATCGGTGTTTATTGTACAATTTCAATGTTAAGTTAGTTATGCCGTGATATAATACGGTAAATAGGCAGTATAATCTATGTTTATACTGTTACTACTATTGTCCAAATACATAATACTAAAAAAAGGAGGATTATTGCCAATGAGTAGATTAGCTAAGTTTTTTATTATTAATTATATTTTTGTTTGTTTTTATGGTTGTACGGGGATGGTTACCAAACCGTTCCCACCATCTCTTACATCGATGTCATTTTCAGAAACAGGTCCAAATGAAATGTCTTTTCCTCAACTGCCAGTAAAATCTGTTTTACGATATAAAACTACATCTAAAAATCCGATACAATCAGGTAATATAATTGCCAGAGTTAATGTTCATTCAAAAGATTCTGCTGAAAAAATTATTGATGATGTTATTTGTGATTCTCCAAGTGGCGAGAAAGTTATGTTTCAACCAGCTAGCACATATATGATATTAAGTTTAACAAATAAATCTCAACGTATTTATAATCTTGGTCAAACAGTTATTCAAATTGAGGATGATCGAGGTAAGGAATACTGTATTCCAAAAAAGATTAAAATTCTTATTGACGAAACAGAAGCAGATATAAAAGAGTATTATGAAAGTTACAAGCAAGGAGTACCGTATGAAGAAATAAATACTCAGTACAGTAAAATCATTAATGAAATAAATCAAAATGATATAATCGAAGATAAACATAAAAATGTAATTTTTGGCACTTATAAAAATCAATACGATTCTTATAAAACTTCGCATACAATCAATACGATTTTAGAATTCTTTAATCCATTTATGTACTTAGGATTAGTTTTGACAGGGGATTGGCTACACAAGCCATTTGATAAGAGTTTAGAACCTGATTTAATATGGAATGAAGATAAAAATATATTATTGAGCAATAAAGATGATATTAAACTTAGTATCATTGAAAAACAAAAAAAATTAATCAATGAAAACCACGAACGCATAAATGATATGTGTAATACATGTCAAAAAAAGATGAAGGAAGGAATTAATGAAAACCAAGAACTTATTTTTACAACTGGCCAATTTGAACACATACCGATTTTACCTGGCAAAACAAAGAAAATTTTTATTCCTATTATTAAATGGAAACCGGAAAATGCACCCAAAAGATTATATTGCAAAATATACGATATTGTAACTATTACCGATGCCGCCTCAAATCCAACAAAAAGGGACAATTTAAGTTTTACATTTGATCGAATTGCAACAACCTTAAATCGTTAATAATTGTGCTATTGCTAAGAGGCTTGATAAATATGGTATAACCACCGCATACACTCTGACGCCCAAAGCCAAGCCGTTTTTTACTTTTGCGCAGTCTGTGTAAAAAGTCGCTCTTGCCAAGGCATCATTGGCTTTGGGCGCAGGTGATGCGTACGTTATATTAAGCCTGGCGGCAGGAAAGCCTGTAATATCGCCAAGTTATAAGCCAAATACATGGTATGAAAGACAGATTAAAAAAAGTGGTAGGATATTTTGCAATCCGAACAGGAACAATGAATATTGTCTGTGATGGCGACGCATGCGTGATTGCAGGCTCTCATAAAGCGCTCAATAACTACATTGGCAAACTGACAGGTGACAATCCTGTCGATTATAGCATTAAGAAAACTCGTTATGGCGAGATTCTTCAGGGAATGCGCATGGGCGGTGTTTATACTTTTGATAATAAGGCTTACAACAACTTTCTTCCCCTCGCAAAAGCAGACGGCATGCCCTTTGCTGAGTTTAAGATCGAAGATGATCCAATGCCTCATAAAGATGCCGTGCGTTTAATGCGCATCAAGTGGTTTGATACAGCATGAAGAAAAAGAGGTTTTCTAATGATAATGCCCGTGACAGAAAATGCTGCTCTATTAAAGACGCCTTCATTTATTCTGCCGATACCGGCATCTCCGACCGGCATACCAATAGACCTGTCTAATATAATCTCCCCTTTTTCAGTCATAAACAACAAGCTCTTTCCTCCTCAACAGTCCTCATGTTATAAAAAGCAATCATCTCAAGATCGGCCAAAATACGAAGTCGCTGATATTTTCAACCTTTATGGAGAGGAGTATCGCCAGACCCACAATTTAACGCAGGATCAACTCAATGTCATATATGCCATATCTCATTGCCGCACTGCAGCATATGGTTTTCATGCAGATATATGTGACAACTGCGGTCATATTGAGACGGCCTATAATTCATGCCGCAACCGCCATTGTCCCAAATGCCAGGGCATTGCCAGGCGCAAGTGGGTTAATAAACGTTTGAATGAGCTTTTACCTGTGGCTTATCATCATGCCGTCTTTACCCTTCCAAATCAAATATCAGTTTTAAGCCTTCACAATCAAAAGTTGATCTACGATCTTTTATTTGACGCCGCATCTCAGACCCTGCTGGTTTTCGGAGCTGATCCCGGATGGCTTGGAGCAAAAATAGGATTTTACGGGATTTTACACACCTGGTCGCAGACCTTATGGCCGCACGTTCATATCCATTTTATTGTAACAGCCGGAGGGCTGACTGCCGATGGCAGGTGGATTGAGCCGAAGTATAAAGGCAAGTTTCTGTTTCCGGTCAATGCGCTGTCAAAGGTATTTCGGGGAAAGTTTATTGAAGGCCTAAAAAAGGCATATTACGCAGGCGAATTAGTATTGCCGGATAATCTGAAAGAACTTAAAGATACCGACAAGTTCGAGCAATGGATTAACCGGCTGGTCTCCCGAAATTGGGTCGTCAATTCCAAACCGCCGTTTTCAGGTCCAGAGGAAGTAGTTCGATATATCGGACGGTACACACATAGAGTTGCGATAAGCAATTCCCGTATTCTCTCTGTTGAAAATGGTCAGGTTCGATTTTCCTACAAAGACAACAGAGAAAAAGATAAAACAAAGATATGGAAAGAGATGACCCTCCCCGCAGACCAATTCATCAAACGTTTTTTATGGCATATCCTTCCGCCGCGTTATCATCGTATTCGGCATTACGGCTTTTTAAACAATGGAGAAAAATATGCCAATCTTGAAACAATCCATGCATTTTTTGAATCTCAGGAAGGCGTTGAAGGGCTTGCCGAGGTCATAACAACTGATGATGCAGATGGCATAACATGTCCAATATGCAAAAAAGGCAAATTAAGATCTTTTTTGACGACAGGTCAATATGGCAAAATACTTAAATTTGATATTTCGGGTTTTTTAAAGAAAGAGGCCTGTGACACTTCGTAAAACCATAAAGATTACAGGCCATATTTACAAGACATAAAACCGCATGGATAACTGCGTGCTAAGCGCCATTTAACCGGATATTTCGGTAATAAAATGATCGAATTTGTGCTATATTGGTTTGAACATTGTGTGATTTTTAATCAGAACCAGACTTTTAATTACACCATCATGATAGAATTAAACAAGACCCGCCGGCGCTTGACACCATAGTTCGGAGTAAAAACCCGGCTTAATATAACCAGCCGTTGAAGCGGCAAACTGGAAGTCGTAATAGTTTGGAATCATTGCGTATTACCGATATGCTTTGATGAAACGGTATTTTGTGCCTTTGACCCGTTTGCCGCTTAACTCAGTGTTAGCCGTTAATAGTATATGAGAAAGTTATGACCAAATCAATTTCATCACAACTTGAAAATCAAAGAATGCTTGCTTTGGCATCGTATCGTTGTGAATATTGCCACAGGGTTTTGATGAACGAGTTGTATGAAATTGAGCATATCAACCCTCAGTCACATGGTGGTGAAACTGTTCCAGATAACCTCGCTATTGCGTGTAGCCGATGCAATCGCAACAAGGGCACACGAAAATATTTTATCGACCCATTTACTCGCAGTCTATCACCAATCTTCAATCCGAGGACGATGAAATGGAATGACCACTTTGATGTCATCGGTTCTGACGTTGTTGGTAGGACTCCAGTTGGGCGTGCAACTGCTGCATTGTTATTTCGCTCCACACCTAAATTTGCACCGCCAGATCTTCAATGGGACAAACTGGAGGTCATTGAAAAAAATGAATACCTTTACCTCTTTTTAAATCACTTAAGATATCGCCGGATACAAAATCAATTCGAAATTCTCCAGCGCTCAATAGATTCATCACTTCCACCTTTTGATATAACCCCAGAAGAACTAAACATCGCAAATCGTGTTAAAAATTTTTTGCAGCTTGAGCTGTTTTTCACATGATCACGTGCCATTGACGTTGAGGCGGGTATTCACATAGGAGAAACGCTTTTGTCCTCTGCTGACCCTGTTTTACAACTTGAAGTAAAACACATACTTTCAATCTTGTATCAGCAACGTGCGACTATAAAATTCGCGGCAGGCCATATTGGGGCTGCTCGAAGCGATCAAGGCAGATCATATGAATTGTTCGGGGGTATCGATAGGGAATTAATTGGCATTCGACATTATTTCAAGGTTCCCGATGATTTAAAAAAGTTTCTTAGAGTAATAACCGTCCACCATAAATATGATGAGATTCAAGTAGGAACTGCCCACCTCTCAGAACTCGTAAGAGTTGCTGTAGATCTTCGTGATGAGGATGACTTTAGCCATTTAACTTACCTTGCAGATTTAACACTCCTTGCCGAGGAGGCGCCAACAACGGCATTGGAAGCTGTTTATGAAGTTTTAACTGATCTTCTGGAAACTTCAGGGTATGGCACGATTACAGACATTGCTAAGCATATTACAGTGCGTCGCAGATGGTGGACGCTACAATTTATTCTTGAAAAAGAAGTGTGGTATGACGCTTTAATTAGTGATTTGCTCTATTGGCAAAGCATTAATATGTTCAACGAAATTAGAGAATTAATTACGGCATTAGATCGTGTAAAGCAAAGGGTCAACCAATCGAAATACATTGAGATCAGGAATTTAATTCAAAGATACGGGCAAGAAAAAATAACAGAAAATAACTTACAGACGGCTAACAAGGCTAATTCAGCCGACGCAAAAAGCCGCGCGGCTGATTAGCATTAGACGCAAGACCGAATGAGGACAGCATTGGAATTCACGTCAGCACTCGAATCTAAGATTACCGAGCAACTCCAATCGCAACGTGTTGGCTATCTATTAGGGGCTGGCTCGTCGTACCTTAATGGGAATGGTTATCCGCTCTCCTTCGAGTTATGGGACAAGATCAAAGACCATATTTCCGATGTTAAGAAGCGCGATGAAATACAACGAAAAATCGATTTGCCGGGGACTAAGGGCATCGAGCATGCCCTTGACTTGCTCGACGGTGGCGGACCGGAAGAAGGCGATCATCGCCACCTTGTGGCAAAGGCAATCGCCGACCTGTTCCTGCCCCTTGCTCCTCCGCTGGACTCTCATGTTGAGTTTGTGAGGCGATTGGCAGCTAAATCTGTGCCGCACGTGAAAGTCTTCAATCTGAACTATGATCCGCTCATCGAGCGAGCAGCAGAACTCGGGAAGGTACGCCTGTACGATGGCTTTGCTGGACACGAGCATGCGTACTTTGATGCAGCTACTTTCGAAGAACGAATTTTCAGGGTCAGAGGAACGCACAAAGGACGACAACCTGACGAAACCGCAAAACCACTTCATCTGCTCAAATTGCATGGGTCTCTCGGATGGTATCACTGTGATACGCATGGTGTACGTCGTTGTGGCTTCGGCGTCTCTATCCCAGATAACACCAAGCGTCTGATGATTCCGCCGCAACGGCGCAAGGCGGATGATACCATGACTCAACCCTATCAGGCATTGTGGTCTGCTTTTCGAGGCGTGCTCGGACAGGATCACAATCCCTTGCATCGCCTTGCCTGCATCGGCTACGGATTCGCGGATGAACACGTCAATACTGTCATCGAGAGCGCTCTCGCACGAACTGACTTTACAGTGTTGATATTTACGAAGGACTTGTCCGATGAAGCATGGAATCGCTGGTGTGCAAAGAGCAACGTGATCATTGTGACCGAGGATCGCTGCGCTATCAAGAACGAAATCGGAGAGGGTCATCCCGATCTGTGGAAATTTGAACATCTCTCGAAAAGGATTTGAACTATGCCAAGCGAAACCATTACAGTCATAGGCCATCTCGTCGATGTGCAAGGCAATCTGCTAACAGCAACACTCGTTGAGGATGAACAGGGTCGAGTTCCGACCATTACCATTGGCGACGAAGACATAACCATAGGTCAGATTGGCTCCTATGTGGTCATTCGGCAGGGCTTGGTGCAGATTATTGCAATGGTCACGAGGATGACCGAGCAGGAAGCGCTTGCCGTACCGACTATTGAAACTCCCGGGGAGCCAGATGCGCGACTGCCCTACGCTAAGCGTATTGCCCGATTAACACCGATAGGCTCGATATCTACTGACGGCCACTTTGAGCGCGGAGTCGGTCAGTATCCGACAACTGGTGCCGAGGTTTACGCTATTGGATCCGCCGAGATCACGAAGATGTTTGAGCGGTTCCATGCCGAGGGCTTCGCAGTCGGAGTACTGACGACCCACCCTTCGATCAAAGTCTCGCTGCATGCCACCAATCTCTTCGGCAGGCATTTTGCTATTCTAGGTCAAACCGGTTCAGGCAAGTCTTGGACAGTGGCCTCTGTCGTACAGAAAGCGGTTGCTGAGATGCCAAGGGCTCACATCATCATTCTAGACTTGCACGGGGAATATTGTTGGAAGTTGAAGGATGGGAAACACCACTACGCATTCGATGATGCGATTGTTCGCCATGTGGATGCGAGAGAGTTGGAGATTCCTTACTGGCTAATGACCTATGCGGAGCTCTGTGATCTCCTAATCGATCAAACCGACTTTAGCGCGCACAACCAGACAACTGTGTTTCGAGACGCTCTTCGTGAACAGAGACTCATAGAGGGCAAGCGACTAGAACTAGAACGCACGACGCTCGATACTCCGGTTTATTTTAATATCGGAGAGATTCGCAAAGCTCTTGAGGCCAAGAATGGATTAGTGCAGGGCGCGACAAAGATGGTCAAGGGACCACTAACTGGAGCATTTGATAATTTCCTGATGCGACTTGATAGCAAACTGAATGATGTGCGATATGATTTCCTCTTAAATCCAAAGAAACGAAATAACTCAGCCTCACTTTCAACACTATTGCGGGACTTCGTCGGACTCGGGGAGTCCAAGGTTGCTGTCACCGTCATCGACCTGTCCTCTGTTCCCTTCGATGTTCGCCCGACAGTTGCTGCACAGATTGGCCGCCTTGCGTTTGAGTTCAACTATTGGAACCCTGAGTATCGCGACTTTCCGATCATGCTCATTTGTGAAGAAGCACATGCGTATATCCCGCGCGAGAGCAAGAGCCAGTTTGCAGGCTCGCGAAAGTCGATGGAGCGCATTGCAAAGGAAGGACGGAAGTACGGTGTAGGATTGGCCGTGGTCAGCCAGCGGCCGCACGAAGTCTCAGAGACTGTGCTCTCCCAATGCGGAACATTCATATGCCTGCGAGTCACGAACCCAGACGATCAGGCGTACATTCGGAAGCTTGTGCCAGAGAGCGAAGGTGATCTGGTGAGTGTCCTTGCTGGACTTGGGCGAGGCGAAGCGCTTGTCCTTGGCGAAGCGATCCCGCTTCCAACTCGATTGAAATTCGATGAACCAAGTCCCGCGCCAAACAGCGATGATATCGACTTTTACAACAAGTGGAAGAGCGGCCTGGAAGACCTGGATGTTGACGAAATAGTGAAACGGTGGCGCAGTCAGGAACGATGAGCGGCGCCTAACAAGACTTTTGCAGCGGATCGCAAAAAGCCGCGCCCGCTGAAAAGCAACGTTAGACAATTGAATAAATCATAGGGAGAATCATGAATACTCCATTATCATTAGCTTTAAAGCTAGCTGATGAGATAGAAGGTTTTTCATTGGGGCGTTGCGGACCTAGTGATGATCCTGATGAACAATATGCCTATAGTCGCGCTTTTTACGATCTTTCCATGAGGTTTGTTTCGGCTGTAAAACGTATAGGCGATCCTGAGTTATCTGAATTAGTTTCTAATATTGATCTTGAGTTTTCCTATCATATTGCAGATGCTCACCACCTAAAAGCTAATCTTCAAACCGTAGTCGACACCTTAAACGAACTAAGTTCTAATCCAAATTACGGTAAAGATATTGCGATCAGTTCCGTCTTTCTAAATAAGGACCTGATTATTGAGCTAAAGTCGATCGATATTGATCGGCTCGATTTATCAAAGCTGATTAAGATGTGTGAAGAGCTAAACGATTCTTATGTTCGTGCTAATTACATTGCATGTGCGCTGTTAATAAGAGCTGTTCTAAATCATGTTCCACCCGTTTTTGGAAAAGAACGTTTTAGTGATGTTGTTGGTCAATCTGGTCGTAGTATTAAGGCAATATTGAAGAGATTAAATGAGGATGCAAGACCTATAGCTGATTTACATACGCATATCCTTATGCGGCGCAAAGAAAGTTTACCGTCAAAAAGCCAAATTGAACCCTATAAAGCTGCATTTGAAGTTCTTATTCAGGAAATTATCGTTCAATTGACCAGTGAGAAGGTCTAACCATGCCACTGGAGCAGACGGCGTGAAGATCGTGGTTTTGCGTAAAGGCCGTGCAGGCTTGAAATTTATATAGGCCGCTGCTCACCGGCGGACGTTATGTTCCTTATTATTACATAGGAGGCAATGGAATGAAAAAGTATGCTTTCCCGATTGTGGTTTTAGTAATAATAGCCTTATTGTCAGGTTATTTCTTCATTACCCAGAAAGATGTCGAAAAGGAAATCGCAAACCTTATCAATAGAGACGAAATCGTTCTTAAAAAATTGAGAATTACCAATAAATTCGGAGATACAATAATCGAGTTGTCTGAAAACAAACATTTCAGCGGTTTAATATCCCTCTCTAATAAGTCAAATATCCATACCATTGTGGTAAATGGAGGAAATAAAGATGAAAACCCTGGCATTCTTATTAAAAAAGGAGTGGAAGAAATATCCTTCGCTATGATGGTTCAAGAAGAGCAAAACTTAATGAATATTTATGATAGCAAGGGGCTTGATGCTGTTTCATTAGGCACAGATAAACATGGGCATGGCGGCTATTCGATAAAAAACGCACATGAAAGAGTCATAAAAACAGAAGGTTGGGGCTGGAGAGCCTACAATTATTAGAACATAACCTCGCAATCCACCAGACCAGCTACAGCCTGCGGCTTCCGCTGGCTGGTGATCGCGGTAGTTATGGTAAAAATGAACTTTACACAAATATAATACCCATTATAAGGGAAGAATATCATGTCTAAATATTACGGTGTAATACTTCCGCCAGAACTGCCTCCATCCCTTCTATCAATCCTGTCGAATTATCTTTTTTATGTGGACGAGCAACCTTTTCTTTTGTCGAAGTCTGTTGGTCATGTTGGAGGTTTTGTGGTTCTGGACACTCTAAACAATGGCAACGACAACAACAACAAAAAGGGCAAGAGCCGCCAAACTTTAATCCCATACAATTACGTTGTGGCAATAGTTGATATGACGGAAGAACAACGTGTCCAAGGATTTGTCCCTGAGTCTGATTAGGAGTTGAATTATTCATATGAAAAACCATAACCTATCGCTGCACCGGACCTGCGGCCGGTGAGCTTGTCGTTGGGCGGTATAGTACTTTAATAAGGAGCGATAATGACTGAGGACAATCTTCGCGAAGCAATCGCAATAGGCCGAGAACAGCGAGGAATAGAGTTCAAAGGTCCTGGAGTGCTTACAGAAAAGGCTTTTCAAGTCAAAATTATAAGAGCAGTGCTGGGGATGGCTAATAAACCAGGTGGTGGTGTAGTCGTTATTGGAGTGGACGATAATGGAACAACTCTTCAAGCCACGGGACTTTCTAAAAGCGAGCTTGCTACCTGGACATACGATGATTTCGCTTCTAATGTATCGAACTATGCCGACCCTTATGTCGATTTCAATCTTGGAGTCGTTGAAATGGATAAAAAATCGTTCGTGGCTATCGAGACAAAACAATTCGACGAACTTCCTATTATCTGCAAAAAAGATTCATTTAACGTGCTCAGAAACGGAGCGCTGTATGTCAGGCGCAAAGGAAAGAATGAGACGGTTGAGGTTCCATCGCATGTTGAAATGAGAGAGGTCGTAACCCGCGCTGCCGAATTCACCGCTCGTCAAATAGTAGCCTCATACGTTAACCTCAGAGGCCATCTTCAGAGTACTAACAACTCAGTACCCAGCTCCGAGGAAAGTTTTGATAGTGAAGCGGAGGATTTGTTATGAGCGACATCTTGGAGAAGATTCGAAAACGCGGTTTTTGGACCGTCAGAGTGCGTCCAGTAGACTTCCAAAAAGACCGCATTATCCGACACAGCGATCTTATTGATGCAGTACAAAAATGTTCCGTAGAGTTGAGAGGATGGAGCTTTCCCCATTTCGACCATAAGAAATTACCAATCAGAGCTCCTGATTACGTTGAGCAAGAGCTTGATTGGGAGCATCACATTGAACTTTGGCGCGCTTTTAAAAGTGGGCAGTTCGTTTCAATAAGTGCACTTTGGATCGACTGGCAAGATCAATCAGGGCTCTGGGCTGCAACCCCTGAATGGGAGCCTGGCGATGAGTTGAGCATTGAAGATGCTGTGTTTCGTATGGTTGAGATTTATGAATTTGCTGCTCGATGGGCGCGTGTTGCGGATATGGGTAATGAGTTGATTGTAGAATGTAAGGTACAAGGTCTGAAAGATAGGGCTTTAAAGATTGGACCAAGAGGAGCAGGGTTCTTTCACCGGCAGGCTGCATCAATAAATGAATGGGAATGGAAGCATAAATACCCTTTGGCTGTTTTGTTTTCAGCACCAAGAAAACTTGCTATCGAGCCTGTTATTAACCTCTTTGAACTTTTTGGATGGGACGCTAATGAAGATACGATACGCGATATTCAGGCGGAACTTCGCTCATGAAAAGGAAAACAAACAATCATGTTTAATTTTGATTGATAGGTCGCAATTGCCCAACCAATCACTGGTGCGGACGCAAAAAAGCCGCGCCGCACAGCTCAAACGTTATGCCTAATCAGGGAGTAAACATTGCCTACCATAAATATTGAATTGAAGGGTATTGAAATAGTTGCATGGTGGGGCGCTATCATTGCAACAGTGGTACTCCTTTGGGATATCTATAAATGGAAAACTTCTGGTCCTAAAATAAGATTCGTTGTTTGTCCTGGAATGATTGTCGTTGGAGACCCGACAAGAGAGGGGCAGTCTTTCATATCTGCTGAAGCAACCAATATAGGAGATCGACCGACCACAATAACAAATTTGGTTTTTCAACATTACAAATCCTATTTCGCCATGTTGAGACATAAACCACAGACATCAATGATAGTGGCTGAGCCAAGTGCATCGCTACCGCTCCCATATCTTCTCCAACCTGGTTCTGTTTGGCGGGGACTATGCCCTCAGACAGATGAAATTGTGAATCTTGCTAAAGCAGGATATTTGGTTTGTGGTCTTTGTCACTCCCATAGCGATAAGGAAATCGATCGACGCGTGATTATACGAAATCAGTCAGAGGCATAACCACGGAATTAACTCTGACTAAAAATGCTGAGGCATTTTTATCAGGTTATTCCGAACGTTAGCCATCAGAATGGAGAATAAACATGTTGTATGATTCAGTTGATCAATTACAAAAAGCTCTTACAGAAAACGTTTTCGGATATGCAAAAGATTCTAAAAAAGCGGCAGGAAGAGCTTTAGGAACCATTGTCGAGATCATAACATTTTATCTTCTTAAGTCATGGGGGCTCAACAACTCAATATCAATTGAAAAAAGAATACCCGAATTTGGAAACCCAGATATAACACATAATGTAGAGTATTCGCTGCATCCAATTTATGAAGAATTTATAATAGAGATAGAAAATGATGGTCGTTCATTGACGGCTACAAGATTATTAAGAAAAATCAATGAACAAATTGAGATTAACAGTTTCAAAAAAGCTAATAACAATTTATTATCAAAAGACGGTATCTTAAGAAATGCCTGCACAATAGCAATTAGTAATCACTCATATCTTGTGGCTTCAATCATTGAAATTAGTAACAAAAAATTCAGAATTTCGGTTACAGAGCAAGGCATTATTCCTTATACTATTTTTGAATGCAAAAGAGTTGGGGTTGAGGAGGGCACAAAGAAAGGGCCGCAAACAATTGAAAAAGCAAAACAAGGGGCATATGTTGCTAAATCAGTTTCATCATTGCAGAAAGTTAGGCTTGAAAATGGTGAGCTATATGGAATCATCTATCAAGACAATATTGTAACGCATTCTAAACCTTATCTGTTAATGTGCAATAAGAATCCGAACAAAATTCGGTTTTCAGGGTAACACTTTATTCCTCTGTTTACGTCAAAACCTCCTCCATAAGTTGAATGACTTCTTTCCGCTGTTCAATACTCAATTTGTTGATTTTTCCCAGGG
>JAUWQS010000017.1 GCA_030610915.1 Pseudomonadota bacterium
TAAACTATCTTGTTTTAGAAGTATTCGTAATGTTCGTTTAAACGTCACAGTGTATAAGATTTGTTAGTTCCAATTGAAATAATGAATTGCACATCCATGTGTTATTACAGTATATTTTGCCATACGGTTTAAAACATGAGAATATGTTCCTTTATGCTATGGATGACCGCGAAAATCGGTGTTGTATTTTGAGATAATAGGCGAAATTGAGGATAATGCGGCACTTGTTGTATGAAGTTCTATGAAAATTGAGAGGAATGAAGAGTGAATGTTGATCTGAGTAAATTATTTAATCCCAGGGCAATTGCTGTCTTTGGGGTGTCGCGAGCTCCGGAGCATCCGGGGCACATGATGTTGTATTCCCTCAAGAATTGTGGCTTTGAGGGTAAAATTTACCCTATCAATCCCAGTAGTGAAGGAGATATTATGGGATTGAAGGTGTATGAATCTCTTAATCAAATTACAGATGATTGTATAGATCTGGCTATTATTATTGTTGCGCCATCTGCTGTTCTTTCTGTTATGGAACAGATAGCCGGGAAGCGTATCCCCTTTGCCATAGTGGTTACTGCCGGATTTGAGGAGTTGGGAACGCAGGAAGGGGCTGAGCTACAGGCCGATCTTGTAGAGATGGCAAAGAAAAGTGGCATTAGGTTTGTTGGTCCCAACTGTCTGGGCGTCTATTCTGCTGATTCAAAAGTAGCATTTTTTTGGAATCAAAAACCCGGTGATGGCAGCCTGGCCCTGATTTCTCAGAGTGGGTCCAATGGCGCTTTTCTCGATATGCTGGCTCGTCGGAAAGGTGTATTTTTTAATAAGATAGTTACATCCGGAAACGAGGCTGATCTTTGCTTCGCTGACTATTTGAATTATTTTTCAAGCGACCCCGGGATAAAAGTAATAACGGCTTATCTCGAAGGAATAAAAGATGGACAGGCATTTATAGAATCCTGTGGTCAGGCTTCGGCGCGCAAACCGGTTGTTGTCTTTAAAGTAGGCAATACTGACGTTGGCAGCAGGGCCGCATTATCTCATACCGGCGCTATGAGCGGTTCTTCCTTTGTCTGGGAAGCCGCCATACGACAGACGGGGTTGATCAGGGCTGATTCAATACCGGAATTGCTCGATATAGCCCTCGCCTTTTCACTGGTTTCAAAAGCATTCGGCCGGAAGATAGCCATTATGGGCAGTCCAGGTGGCATGTCAGTAATCGCCGCCGATGCCTGTGAGCGATTCGGAATGGAAGTTGCGGATCTCGATGATAAGACCACCCGCCGGTTACGTAAGATATTGCCTCCGGTAGGTATAAGTGTACGAAATCCAATTGATATGGGATTCGGCGCCATTAGAGAAGGTATATATAAAGACATTTTGGAGGTAATCGATGCCGATAAAAATGTAGATGTTATTCTGGCGCTTGGCGGAGCCCCTACATTTGTAGGCAAAAGCACTATGAAAATTGTGGAATTTGCCGAAGAACTGATTTCTGTTAAGCCTTCTTTGACTAAACCACTGTTTACCATCATTCCATATCTGCCCGAGGCAGAAAAGGCAATAGGCATGCTTGCGGATGAAGGCATTCCAGCCTTTGATGAGCCGGGTCTGGCGGCGAAGATCATCCATAAGATGGCGATGTATTACGAATGGTTGGGACGCAAATTATGATCAGAAGTTTTGCGGAGGCCGAAAAGGCTGCGGGAAAAGTTGGGGCAAAGAGGATTTCCGTTTTGCGGGCGGAGGACAGGGAGTTTCTCCTGGCCTTGAAGGAGGCTTACCGGCGAGGGTATGGTGAACCCATTCTGATTGGTGATGGGTCAAAGATCAGGATGATTGCGGATGAAATAGAGTTTGATATCAGCAGGTTTCAATTAGTGGATGAAAAGGATCCGCAGGAGATGGCCCATACAGGGGTTCGCCTTGTTTTATCGGGTGATGCGCATGTGGTCTTGCGTGGTCACATCGACGGTCATTATCTTTTCAGGGCATTGATTAAATCTCTCGGTGTAAAAAAGCAGATTTCTGTCGTGGCCTTGCTTCAGATTTCGGCGCTTCAAAAGCTTATCGGCATGACGGACCCAGGTATAAATATAGCGCCTGGACATCGGGAAAAGATTGCATTGATACAAAATGCCGTCGCTCTCTTTACTCGTCTTGGTTATGATAATCCCAGAGTTGGTATCTTGACGGCAGGACGTGGTTTGAATACTAAACTCGATTCAGTTGCGGATGCAATGGAGATAAACAATGCCCTCTCAAGGGGTGAACTGACAGGGTGTGCTATTGATGAAGGACTTTGCCTTTCAGATTTCCTTCTTGGGAAGGAAGGTTTTTTAGAGAGTTCCGAAAAAATTAATTTTTCCATGACTCCGGATATCCTTCTGGCTCACAATCTCGAATTTGCCAATATATTCAGCAAGATCGATGCTCTATCCCCACAACATTATTTTGCCGGGTTCAGGAGGCATGGGATAATCGTAGGCGCCGGTATTCCGATCTCTATCCCATCTAGATCTGACAGGCATGATACTATCATAACCGATATTGCCCTTGGGGTTTTGCTTGCCGCAGGTAATAGTGGAGCTGAGTTTTGATGATACATAATTTTGATGAAATTTTGACTGAGGCCAAAAAGGCAGATAAGAGAGTCATGGCAGTTCCTGACCCTCGAAGCCGGAGAGTCCTTACTGCTATTCACGAAGCAAAGGAGGAGGAGCTGATTACCCCCATACTGGTTGGTGATCGGCGCTCAATTGAGGGGAATCTGTCCGGTCTCAAAATAGATGCCGGTGGATATGAAATTACAGATGAACCGGATACCTCACGGGCATTGACCAGATCGATCGAAATGCTCGCGCATAAAGAGGCGGATATGATCTTTCAGGGAGACATAAATATTAAGGAGTTCCTCGAAGCTGTTACAGACAAGGAGACAGGAATTACCACGGCGGATTCTTTAAGCTATGTGTCGTTATTCGAGATACCGCAGGAAGACCGCATGGTCATCTTTACCGATACGTTTATTCAGGAATTTCCGGATCTGAAGCAAAAGATAAATATCTTAACAAATGCTATTTCTCTTGCCGGCTTATTGGGGCTAAATAAACCGAAAGTAGCGGCGCTGACCATGGTGGAACTGGTTAATCTTGCAAGACAGTCGACTATTGACGCAGCCATTCTCTCCAAGATGTCGGAACGGAAACAGTTGAATGCAATTGTCGATGGACCATTGGATATTGATTGCGCGTCTTCACTTGAGAGGGCCAGGCGAAAGAAGGTGGAAAGTCCGGTGGCCGGCGAGGTGGACATTTTTCTTTTTCCTGATATAGAATCCGGCTATTCCACAGTTGAGCTACTGGCATTTTTTGGCAGAGCCAGGACTGCGGGGGCGCTTACAGGGAGTGATGTCCCCATTATTTTGAATCTCAGGTTTGAGTCTGACGATTCGATTTTGATCGATATTGCCCTTGCAAGCCTCATGTTCAGACCTTGTCGAGTGGCCGAGTAGTCTGCCACTCGACGATGTCTGAACTTTTCAATAAATCGGGGGAGGGGAGGTTTTAACCTCCCGATATGGGCGATTAGCGTCGCTTCTACCCGAACTTATTGAGATATTACCTTTCAGCTTTTCCGGCTTGCCCGGGTTAGGAAAAAACCTAATAGCCTTCAGCCTAAACAACCTGATACGGAGGAGTTATGTCACAATTTCCCATACTTTTTTCGGAAGTGAGAATAGGGCAGGTTAGCCTGAAAAACAGGATTGTTATGCCTGCCATGGCCACCAATTTTGCCGTTGACGGGGCGGTCTCATCAAATATGGTTGATTACTTTGTCAAAAGGGCGGAGGGTGGCGCAGGCCTGATAATTATTGAAGCAGCCACTGTCATGGACGAGCCCGCCGGCGAAATCGGGAAATATCATCTGAATATCTCTGATGATCGATATATCACTTCACTACAAAGGCTTACCGATGCGGTTCACTCTCGTGATGCGAAGATCGCCATTCAACTAAGCCATCTCGGCAGGCAAATCCATTCAAGTATTCTCGGAACTCAACCTGTTGCCCCTTCTCCCATTCCATGTCCTGTCTGCAAGGAAGTCCCGAGGGAATTATCAATAGCAGAGATTGAATCGCTGGTCGAGACCTTTGTTAATGCCGCCGGACGGTCTTATAAGGCCGGCTTTGATATGGTTGAACTTCATGGCTGTCATGGATACCTGATAGGTCAGTTTTTTTCTTCCCGTTCGAACAGCCGCACCGACGGGTATGGCGGCGATGCAAGAGGAAGATCACGTTTCTGCACTGAGATAATCAGAGGAATTAAAAGGGAATTTGGATTGTCGTTTCCTGTAATCATTCGTATCAATGGACATGATTACATAGATGGGGGGGCGACCCTTATGGATATGAAAGAGATAGCAGCACACTTGGTTGAGGCTGGCGCTGATGCATTGCATGTTTCGGCCGGAGTTTATGGTTCCTACAGGGCTACCGTTGCGCCCATGTATGAGAAACCGGGGTGTTTTGTTGAACTTGCGGAAGGGATAAAGGAAGTTGTGGATGTTCCTGTAATAGCAGTAGGAAGAATAAATGACCCCCATCTGGCGGAAAAAATATTGAAAGAAAACAGTGTCGATATGGTTGCCATGGGCAGGGCGCTGATTGCCGATCCGGAGTTGCCGCAGAAGGCCATGTCGGGAAAGACAGGCAGTATCCGCAAGTGCATCGGATGCAATCAGGGCTGTATCGACAGGATCAATGCAAGCATGATGCTGGGTATAACGGAAGGCATTACCTGCCTTGTAAATCCATCTGTGGGAAGAGAAGCGGAGACCGGTATTGTAAAAACAACACATCCGAAAAAGATCATAGTGATCGGTGGCGGTCCGGCCGGTCTGGAAGCGGCGCTTACAGCGGCAATGAGGGGACATCATGTCTCTCTCTGGGAAAAGGAGAAGGCGGTGGGCGGACAGTTGCGGCTTGCCGGAGCAGTGCCGGGAATGGAAGAATTTAAGGGGTTTATTTCATTTCTGGAAATGCAGGCCGGGAAAGCCGGTGTTGATATTGTGCTCAACATGTTGGCAACCCGGGATTTGATTCTCAAAAGTTCTCCGGACGCTGTTGTTTTGGCTACAGGAGCTCTTCCGGCAGCGCCGACATTTATCGATGTGAGAAGCGCCGTGGTGTTAACGGCATGGGAAGTTTTGGAAGGCGTTATTCCAGGTGGTCGGAAAGTGGCTGTGCTTGGCGGCGGTGGAGTAGGTATGGAGACTGCCCATTTCCTTGCTGATAAAGGCAAACAGGTTACGATTGTGGAGGCAACGGGATATCTGGGCAGGGACATTGGTTTGATCACTTCCTTTTATCTCAGGAGGATGCTTGCTGACGAAGGGGTTGAATTTTTACGTTTTTCGGAGGTATTGAAGGTTGAAAATGGCGAGGTTCACATCTCGCAGAAAGGGGGAAAGAAAGTAAAGCTGAGTAACCTGGATGCAATCGTTTTGGCCATGGGAGCTATATCTAATGCTCAGCTTGGTAATAATATTGCCGATATGGTTCCGGAAGTTCATGTGATAGGAGATGCCCTCAAACCGAGAAAAGCGCTTGACGCCGTCTTTGAAGGTTTCGAAACGGGAAGAAGAATATAGTGTAGTTACTCAGGTTCACGGGTTCACCAGTTCAAGGTAACTTCTCGATAAAGTTAGGGATAGGGTGAGATATTATGGTTGACAGTTTCGTAAAAAGCTCCGCTATGCCGACACGTCGGCATTATAATTGGAAGTAACTTGAATTTAATGCCAGGTTGCATTCATTTTTATAGACAGGCGGGACGCCTGTCCTCCACCCCTGTAGTAGGTCGGGCGTCTCGCCCGACGGAGTCACTTTTTGAGTGCGATTTCGCATAAGTTACTTGGAAGTCCACGCAATGTCATTCTGAGGAGCCCTTCGCCCATGTCATTCTGAAGAGCGAAGCGACGAAGAATCTGGGGCTCAGGATAAACTCCGCGATGAAGAATCTCAATGATATCAGATTGTTCGCTGTCGCTCAGAATGACAAAAGAGTGTTTTTCAGACTTTTTACGAGTTCATCTGAATTGCAAGCAAAAATTTATCACGAAGGTCGAAGTTAACGAATAGTGTTCTTCGTGTTCTTCGTGCGCTTCGTGCGCTTCGTGGTAAAACAACACGATAGTAAAATCTCAAATTATGACCGGTTGCAGTATATCATGAATCTCTTGCTCCCGGCTCAATCTTCAGTATCAGCGCTATTGCCACACAAATAAGGGCACAGAACGCCATCCAGACAAAATGATAGCTGCCAATACGATCGAATACCCATCCGGCAAATGTGGGGCCTATAATCCCTCCAATTGACGCAAATCCCATCGTGAACCCAAGCATCTTGGCAAAGGAATATCTCCCAAAATATTCCTTCAGAATGGTTACTCTCAGAACCGCCCCTCCCCCCCAACCTGCCGGAAAGGAGAGGAGGAAGAGATAAATACCCCACCTTGATGACGCATGACAGAATGCCAACATTCCTATACCGATGAGGCCCAATGCAATAGCCATCATGTACCTCCTGTCATAGACATCTCCAAGCCATCCAAACCCAAACCGCCCGGCAATACTGAGCAGAGGCACAGCTGCGGCAATCAGCGCAGCGGCTGGTCTCGACATTCCGAGATTACTGAGGTAGGGCATGATATGGATGATTACCGCAGAAAGGATCATCAGCCTTATCCCCTCTGCCAGATTTAAATACAAAAATGGTCTCTTCTTAAATGCCTTCACAATGCCGATATCGACTTCCTTAAGCTGAGTCGCTTCCCTGCGGATCGGATTAACCGGCAATTCACCATCGGGAAGATAGCCGCATTGTTCCGGAGTGTTGCGGATGATTAACGCTAAAGGCAGCCCTAAAATCAACATCGCCAATCCGAGGATGATCAAAGTGCTTCTCCAGCCATAAACATCGATAAGCCAAACGATGACGGGAACAAGCAATCCACTGGCGCCAAATCCGGATGACATCACACCGAGGGCCTTTCCCAAATTCTTATTAAACCAGTTGGCCACCGCAGTCGTGCACGCAACGTTACCGCATCCGCTGGCTCCGAAACCAAGGAGAAGAAAAGAAACACAAAACACAATGAGAGATTGGGCAAAACTAAGGAAAATGAGACCAAGGCTCGAAATGATTATTCCACAGAAGATGATCTTTCTCGAACCAAAGCGATGGACGAGAAAACCTATAACAGGGGCAAGAATCCCAGCCTCAAGGCCGCGAAGGCTGGCCACAAAAGAGATCTGGGTATAGCTCCAGCCAAACTCCTTCATCAATGGTTCAAAAAAGGCGGTAAAGCCAAAGAAGACAACGCTGCTCACATAGAGGCTGATAATGAAACAGGCAAATACGAGCCACCATCCATAAAAGATCTTGTGATCGTTCATAGGTTCAAGATTCAAGATTCACGGTTTTTCTCGTTCCCATGCTCCAGCGTGGGAATGCATACTATATGGGTTCCCACGCTGGAGCATGGGAACCAGGCAAAAGATGAATGCCCAACATCGAATACGGCTTGAAACTGGAAATTGGAAATTAGAAATTTGGGAGAGATGAAACGAGCTTACGAGTTGACAGTACAAACTTAGGTTGTTTAGACTGAAGGCTGTTGGGGCTGTAGGAATATTAATTATAACCACTTTTTACCTTCAGCCTTCTTGAACATGAAGGCCCAATTTCTAATTTCCAGTTTCCCATTCAACATTCGATGTTGGCCGTTCGATGTTCAATGTTCACTCTTTCATAGACAAAGGTCTGCTTATTACTGTATCCTTCAACCAGTTCCTGTCATCCTTTTCAGGATAATCGATGTTGTAGTGCAGTCCCCGGCTCTCCTTCCTTAATATGGCGCACATTGTGATCAGTTTTGCCACTGTGGCAATATTTCTGAGTTCCAGCAGATCACCGGTAATAAGAAAATCCCGGTAATACTCATCAATTTCTCGATTGATAAGCTCTATTCTCCTTCTGGCGCGCTCTAATCTCTTGTCCGACCTTACAATCCCGACATAGTTCCACATAGATCTCCTTATCTCATCCCAGTTGTGCGATACCACTATCGATTCATCACTCACTGTTGCGCCTCTCGCATCCCAGGGAGATATAGTAACAGGAGCATCCTTTATCGCAGGAAACAGCTCCGATATCTTCATAAATGCCCTGTGCGCAAATACCAGCCCTTCCAGAAGGGAATTGCTCGCGAGACGATTGGCGCCATGAAGACCGGTACAGGATACCTCGCCACATGCAAAGAGTCTGTCGATACTCGTTTCACCAAAGGCATTTGCCGCCACCCCGCCACAGATGTAATGAGCGGCAGGAACTACAGGAATTGGATCCCCTGTCATATCTATCCCGAACTCGAGGCATTTGTTGTATATATTGGGGAATCTCTTAGTGATAAAATCCTTATCTCTATGAGTAATGTCTAAAAAGACATATTCATCACCCGATCTTTTCAATTCCGTGTCAATGGCTTTGGCGACAATATCCCTTGGGGCGAGGCACTTCATGGCATGATACCTTTCCATAAAGGTAGAACCATTTCTCAGCCTCAGAACCCCGCCTTCTCCCCTGACCGCTTCACTGATGAGGAAAGATTTGGCCTCTGGGTGGTAGAGGCAGGTCGGGTGAAACTGGATAAACTCCATATTCGCAATCTCTGCTCCAGCTCTGTAAGCCATCGCTATCCCGTCACCCGTTGAAATATCGGGATTTGTGGTTATCAGATATACCTTACCCGCGCCTCCGGTGGCGAGAAGGATGAATTTTGACTTGAAGGTATAAACCACATTATTTTTTGCATCAAAGACATAGGCGCCGAGACATTTATCCCTTCCGCCCTTTTCCCTACCCAGCGCTTTTGATCTCAGTATCAGGTCTATCGCAACAAAGTTTTCGTATATTTTTATGTTTTCTTTGGAATTCGCTTTCTCAACAAGCGCTCTTTCTATTTCCTGTCCGGTAAAGTCCTTTGCATGCAATATCCTTCTCCTGGAATGCCCCCCTTCCCTTCCGAGATCGTAGATATTGGAGCCGCCACCTTTTGCCCTGGTAAATTCCACTCCCCATTTAATCAGTTCAGCTATCCTTTCAGGGGCGTCTGTCACAACGCTTCTCACCACATCTTCCTTGCAGAGACCTGCCCCGCAGGCAAGGGTGTCATTTATATGATACTCAAATTTGTCGGTTTCACCCCAAACAGTGGCTATTCCCCCCTGAGCATAATTTGTATTAGATTCTATCTCCTCTTTTTTTGTGACAACCGCAACAGTCCCAAGATCGGCCGCCTTTATTGCAAAGCAAAGCCCCGCAATGCCGCTGCCGATAACCAGAAAATCAGTCTCTATTTCCATCTTCTTTCACTTCCTTTTATGAAATTCTCACGCAAAGTCGCAAAGACAGCAAAGGACAAAGTAACTACTCAGGTTCACGGTTCCACGGTTCACTGTTCACTGTTCAAATAGTCGATTAGTCAAAAGGTAAGCATTCACGGAATGTTGAAATTAGAAAATAGAAATTGGAAATTTGGCCTTCATGTTTTTATGGGTTCAGGGGTTAAGACCTTTGAACTCTTTCATCTCTTCCAAATTTTTAATTTCCAATTTCAAGTTTCAAGCAGTGAACGGCTACGATTTATCGAATCCGAAAGCCGAACGGAGCGGATAAATCCACCCCCTATAACCGCAAACATCAGACCGGTAGCTTAGGCTGTAGGAAAAACAACCCGATCCAACCTGAGCAGTCAAATCCCTGTTTACAAATGATCATGTTTTCTATATACTTTTCAACTCTTCATGAAAAGAAGAAATATGTCAAGGGGGGATAAATATGCTGGTTTTAGGGATAGAATCATCCTGCGATGAAACAGCATCTGCCGTGGTTCAGGACGGCAGTTCTCTTCTGTCCAACGTCATCGCCTCCCAGATAGATGTACACAGTAAATACGGTGGAGTGGTTCCGGAAATTGCGTCTCGAAAGCACATGGAGGCTATTGTTCCGGTTATCCTGCAGGCGCTTTCTGATGCCGGTGTATCTTTGGATGATATTGAGGGCATTGCGGTCACAAGAGGACCCGGTCTGGTCGGGTCTCTTCTAATTGGTGTGTCGGTGGCCAAATCGATGGCCTTCGCGAAGAATATACCTTTTGTGGGCGTGAATCACCTTGAAGGCCACGTAGCATCCGTATTTCTTAACGATGAGAAACCGGCTTTTCCTTTTGTCGCCCTCGTTGTTTCAGGCGGCCATACGAACGTCTATTTTGTGAAAGATTTCCAGAACTTTAATCTTCTGGGGCAAACCAGAGATGACGCCGCCGGGGAGGCCTTCGACAAAGCCGCAAAACTTTTGAATATAGGCTACCCTGGGGGGTTGGTAATAGACCGTCTGTCCAGAGGGGGAAACGCTGAATTTATCAGGTTTCCGAGGGCGATGAAAGACAGCATGGATTTCAGCTTCAGTGGACTGAAGACATCGCTTCTAACCTACATCAAGAAAAGAAAATTACCAATTACTAAAGATGAGATTCCGGATGTTGTCGCCAGTTATCAGGAGGCTATTGTGGATGTCCTCGTTGATAAAACTCTCAGAGCAGCCCTGCGCTGTTCAACTTCCCGTGTTGTGGTCACCGGGGGTGTGGCGGCAAACAGCCGGCTGCGCGAGAGATTTTGCGAAGAGGCAAAAGTAAAGGGGATCGAGATATTCATTCCCCCTCCAATTTTGTGCACCGATAATGCGGCGATGATTGCGGTCATTGGTGACAATCTCCTGCAAAGGGGAGAAAGGAATTCTCTTGATATGAACGCTGTCTCCAGATGGCCGCCACGCCTCCCTGAATTATCAAATTAGCCGCGGATGTACGCAGATAAACACAGATAGGACAAAAAAGTAAAATTAATCCGCGTTATCAGCGGCTAATTCAACGTCTCGGAAATGGAAATTTCTATACTTGTGAACATAAAAAAAATATTAAAGAGATTTTACGCCGAGTTTATCAGCCTGAAGGGTGAACCGAGAGAGATTGCCATCAGCACAGCGATAGGAGTATTTGTAAGTGTAATGCCGATAATACCATTTCACACCGTCCTGATTATTCTTTTAGGCCTTTTGCTGAGGCAGAATATAACGGCAGGCATTCTTAGTTCTTTGATCGTAGCAAATCCAGTTACCATACCCTTTTTATATACAACTGAATATCACTTGGGAAAGTTTCTCCTCGATGGCAAAGAGAACCAGATCATATTAAACAATTTAAGCAATTACGCAATATTTGACATCTTCAATAGAGGATTGAATGCCTTCTACCCCTTGCTCGCAGGCGGCCTTGTCCTGGCGCCTTTCTTTGCCATTGCCGCCTATTTTATAACATACAGGGCGGTGCTATCAATCAGAAAAAGGCACGGGGAATAGCTCATAGCATCAGCTATCATAATTACTCAGATAGATAGTCTGGAGACTGCGTAGGAAAAGCGGGAATACAGCACACTTTGAAGGTAGAAAATTCCGGAATTCTCCCAGGAATTCTAAAATCTGCCCCGCCCGCCTCACCTGAGCTCGCGATATCGGGTAAGATAGGGTTGATCCCATGAACCGCAAAAAAGATAAGACGTTGAGGCCAAAAATAAACGATCTTTATTTACTATTCAATATCTGACACCAATAGTCTTTACAAATATCAGGAGCAACCAAATGGAAGCGAAACAAGACAAAGAAACAAGATTGGATCGTATAGAGAGAGGTTTGGAATTACTCCTTCAAGGCACCTTAGAATTAAGGGAGTCTCAAAAGAAGACTGATGCTCAGTTACTGAAGACCGATGCCCAACTGCTTGAACTGAAGGAATCACAGGATAAAACCGATGCTCAAATTGCGGAAGCCGGAGAACAACGGAAGAAATCCCAGGATAGAATCGATGCTCAACAACCGAAGACCGATGCTCAACTGCAAAAAACCATAACAAAACTTGATGAGATCGGCCGTCAGCTTGGTGATCTTGGCCTTGTACAGGGTGAGGTTGCTGAGGATTTGTTTTATAGAAACGTTCGTTATCTTTTCAAAGAAGAGCGCGATATGATTTTTTCGGACGTGAAGAGGAATTTGAAGAAGAAGGGCGCCGGCGAATACGACATTGTGGCAGTAAATGATTTTGTTGATTTATGAGGATTTTCGTTCAAGATCAAGGCATGCGAAAAAAATAACCACAGGCATATAGTTGATATTCCGAGGATTATTTTTTGAGCATAACGCAGAGATTGGGCGAAAAGACCATTAATCAACAGAATCATAAATGGAGGTGCTGTGCTGGTGATAAAGGTCAAGAACAAATTGCAAAAGCGGATGGTGGACAAATTTGTTGAGAAGAAACTGCCTAAATTCAGGGAAATCTTTCCCGAGTACCGCGAGCGCAGGCTTTTCGGTGGGATAGGGGCTTTGGTTGTGAAAGATGATGCAAGTCGCTACGCTGAGAAGGCAGAACTATATGTGCTTACACAAGCCATCGAAGGCGGCGCTGCACTAATCAATCGCAAAAACTTTCGGGCAAAGGAATTCAGTTGATTGGCTGTAAATTAACTAAACTGCCAACGTCGCCCGGAGCTAGCGCTCAATAATTGTCGAGTAGACTGGTTTCTTCCGATGCTGTAGGTTGATGTTTGTCTTCTCCGTTGCCGCCTGGTTTCCCGGCGGTGCCACATTATCTCAACCATACATCCGTTGGCCCCAGCCCCTCTCAGAACCGTGCTTG
>JAUWQS010000503.1 GCA_030610915.1 Pseudomonadota bacterium
CCTGGAATTATCATGGCAGGAATTGAGACCAATCTGGAAAGGCAAGTCCAGTTGGCAACCATACAGACGCTTAGCCGGAGAGCAAATTTAGAAGAAAGCGTATATAATCCTTTCCTGGTAGGGGCGGATGTCTTGATGGTAGATGAATCGCACAGAATATTGAGTCAACAATACCTGGATATCCTAAAACTCTACGAGGATAAAATTCTTATTGGTGTGACAGCAACTCCAATGCGCAGTGATGGCAGAGGTCTGGGAGAAGTATTTAATACCCTGGTATGTGGCCCCGGCGTGAAAGAGCTGACAAAAAAGAACTATCTTTGTCCGGTAAGATATTTTGTCCCTGGAAAGATAAATCTGGATGGCGTAAAAATATCGATGGGGGATTACCAGGTTAAGGCACTGGAGAAAAAAGTAAATAAGAAAAAATTGGTCGGGGATATCGTGCAGAATTGGCTACATCTGGCTGAAAACCGGAAGACTTTAGTCTTTTGCGTAAATGTTGCACATGCTGTATCTGTCTGTGAAGCATTTCAGGCCGCTGGGATAGGAGCAACAGTTCTGACAGCAAGAAGCACAGACGAAGAGCGAGACGATGCTTTCAGTGCTATGGAAAAGGGCGACATACGTGTAATATGTAATGTCCTTGTTTATGTTGAAGGGCTTGATGTGCCTGAGATATCAGCTATAGTTATGGCAAGGCCAACAAAAAGTTATGGTCTTTTTAAGCAATCAGCAGGGCGAGGAATGCGGGCGAAAGAAGGGCACGGCGATCTTCTGTATTTCGATCACGCTAACGTTTTGCACGAACATGGGTTATTGGATGAAGATATTGAATGGACACTGGGTAAAGAAAAAGCCTGGCATAAACCCAAAAGGCAAAGTCGGGAGCCAGCTATGTCAGAATGCAGAGTCTGTCATGAAATTTTCGGCGGGGTATCGGTATGCCCGACTTGCGGAACATCTTTGAAAAAATTCGGCAGGAAGATTGAGACTATAGATGCAGAGTTGGAAGAGCTCAAGACAAAGAAAAAAACAAACAGAGATATGTCGATGGCAGATAAACGACGGTTGCTTGGTATGTTGATTTTTCAAGAGCAGAAAAACAGTTGGCACTTTGGGCGAAAGGCACATCTTTATAAGGAAATTTGTGGGTGCTGGCCTAACCGAGTTGATCAAGTGGCAGCAATTAGGCCGGAAGGTGAATTAATGAATTTAATAAAATATGCAACAATAAAATCAGCGATGCGGTACAAAAAACAGAGGCAGGCCGAGAACGCCAGAAAGGAAACGTGAAGTGGATATCAAAGAATTGACGAGAGATCGCTGGCCTGGAATTTTTGCAGCATTAGGAATCAAAATCCCACCACAAAAAAAACATGGTCCCTGCCCCATTTGCTTTGGGAAGGATCGTTTCTTCTTTGACGATAAAGATGGTAGAGGGACATGGTATTGTAACCAGTGCACACCAAAAGCCGGAGATGGGTTTTCATTGGTTATGAAGGTCCTCAAAATCGACTTCAAGGAGGCTGTAAGGGAAATTAGAAAAATTGTAAGTAGTTGCGATATAACAATCAGGCAACCGGAGGCCACAATCACCCGTGAAACTCTCAGGAAAATATATTGTGAATCAAAACCAGTGGCAGAAAACGATCCTGTGTGGCGATATCTGAAATGTCGTGGCCTCTCTGTGTTTTCCGAAAGGCTGCGA
>JAUWQS010000054.1 GCA_030610915.1 Pseudomonadota bacterium
ACGCCGAAGTCTGTCAACTCGTAAATTCGTTTCATCTCTCCCAAATTTCTAATTTCCAATTTCAAGTTTCACGCCGTGAATGGCTAAGATTCACAATCACTCTTACATATTGGGGGTTGCCCCTATTTATTGAGCTGATACATAATCTGTGTAGATCGGTGGCGAGATAATTACAAAAGTAATTACTCAGCCTACGACAGCCTCAGCCTGACTACCTGAGTAGTTACCCCAAAATTAGAATTGCCGGCCGCTCCTGATTTTTCTTGAAAATCTTTACAACTTCAGATATACATAACAGTTCATGAGTTCACCTCTAACCTTGAATGATGAGCTCTGAACACCTACATAAAGATAATAAGTGTGGGCGGCAATCTGTCTGTGCTGATATTATAAGAACAGTATAAACAGTGTACTGGAGAGATGTCCGAGCTGGCCTAAGGAGCACGACTGGAAATCGTGTGTATGCCCTCAAAGGTGTACCGGGGGTTCGAATCCCCCTCTCTCCGCCACGTCTTGATTTGATAGCCGGATCCCGTGCAACGGAGGGTTGTGAACCCCGTCAGATCCGGAAGGAAGCAGCGGCAGCAATTACCGAAGTGTGCTGCGGGTAACCCGGCTATCTTTTTAGGGGAGGTTCACGGTTGGTCGCCTTTTCCCATTCAACATTCAACATTCGATGTTGGACGTTCGATGTTCATTCTTTCTCCCTTGGTTCCGGCTTGTCCGGGTTAGGCTGAAGGCTGAAAGAAAAACAACCTAACAGCCTTCAGCCTTCAGCCTTCAGCCTAAGCAACCTGAGTAAGGAATATAGTAAATGGAATATCTTGTCACTGCCCGAAAGTGGAGACCCCAGGTTTTTGAAGATGTTGTTGGACAGGACCATGTGGTAAAAACCCTCAAAAACTCCATCAGTCAGAATCGTGTCGCTCATGCCTTCATCTTTGGCGGGCCCAGAGGTGTTGGGAAGACATCCGTGGCGCGGATACTTTCCAAAGCCCTGAATTGTGAAAAGGGGCCGACGGAAACACCTTGTAATAACTGCGTCAATTGCAGAGAGATAACCGACGGGACATCTATAGATGTCCACGAAATTGACGGGGCGTCCAACAGAGGAATAGGCGAGATAAGAGAACTGCGGGAAAACGTAAAATTCTCTCCTGTCTCTTCACGCTGCAAGGTTTACATAATTGATGAAGTGCATATGTTGACAAAAGAGGCATTCAATGCACTTCTCAAGACCCTTGAAGAACCCCCCGCCCACGTAATCTTTATATTTGCCACAACTGAAACCCACAGGGTACCGGAAACTATACTTTCCAGATGTCAGCGTTTTGACTTCAGAAGGATATCACCCAAACAAATCAGTGACAAATTAGGACAGATTGCCAGGGCAGAAAAAATCAATATAAGTGAAACCGGCCTGGCCTGGATTGCCGAGGGTGGTGATGGAAGTATGAGGGATGCGCAGAGCATATTTGACCAGGCAATTTCCTATGCCGGCACTGACATTAAGGATAGTGATATAAAAGACCTCTTAGCTTTGGTCGACAGACATCTTCTATTTGATCTTTCTGCGGCAGTTCTTGAAAGAAATGCGGGGAAATGTCTGAAAATTATTGATGATGGGTATTACTCCGGCCTGGACATGAAATATTTCTATCAAATGCTTCTCGATCACTTCAGAGACTTGCTTCTGATAAAGATAGCCGGTGATGATCTTTCCCTGATTATTCTTAGCGGAAAAGAAATTGAAAAGCTTAGAGAACAGGCGGACGGCGTTTCGAGAGAGACCCTTCAACGTTTGCTGGATGTCCTTTTGGATGAGGAGGAAGACATCAGGAGAAGCGCTAATCCGCGACTCAATGTTGAACTCGCATTAGTGCGAATGGCCTATCTCGAACCGATGATACCGATTGATGAAGTGTTGGCAAAAATGGAGGAGATTGAGAGGAGATTGTCCCCGGAGCAGAGACTTCCCGCAAGATTCGATCAAAAACAATCTCATATTCTTGAAGAGGAACAGCCAAAGTATGAAGTGGGCAAAAGCATACCCAATGACGAGCTATGGGAAAAATTTAAAGGTTTTGTAAAGAAAGAAAGTTTCCCCCTCTGGTCCAAGATTGAGCAGGGAAGATTTCTCGGATATGAAAACAAGCGCTTGCGAATAGGTTTCCCCAGTGGATATGTTTTTCTGGATTATATAAGTGAAAAATCCCATAAAGATCACCTGACAAAGATATCACGGGAGTTCTTTAAAGAGGATGTGGCTATAAAAATCGAATCGGTCGAACCGGATGCCGAAGATGGTAATCATATAAGTAAAAACGAGATTACCAAGGGTAACAGGATAGATGATATAAAGAAAGAAGCACTGCGCCATCCACTGGTGCAGAAGGTCATTGATGTATTTGAGGGTGCCGAGATTCGTGAGGTTATTACGAGGGTTGGCCGTTAATTGAGTTTCGGGTTTCGGGTTTTGAGTTTCGGGTTTAAATTCCAATGCCCTTAACTCGAAACTTTAGACTCAAAACTCGAAACTGCTATGAACCCTGAACTGATAAATGATAGGTTGAGCAATACAGATTGAGGAGGTAATTATATTGGCAAAAAATTTGGGGAACATAATGAAACAGGCCCAGAAAATGCAGGCGCAGATTGCGCGTGTTCAGGAAGAGATGGCATCGAAGTCCGTCGAAGCAACGGTTGGAGGAGGAATGGTGACCGCTGTTGTCAACGGAAAGTATGAGCTGGTATCACTTAAGATCGAGGAAGATGTGGTCAAATCCGAGGACATAGAGATGCTGCAGGATTTGATCGTGGCGGCCGTGAATGAGGGGATACGCAATGCTCAGGAAATGGTTTCAGAAGAGATGTCAAAGATAACCGGCGGTCTTAATATTCCCGGTTTGATGTAGAGGTTGTTTCAGCATGACAGGTTATGCACCTCCAATAAGACGTCTGATCGGGGAATTAAGCAAGTTTCCAGGTATAGGCGAGAAAACCGCAACGAGATTGGCTGCTCATATTCTTCACGCTTCGGACAATGATGCGAAAAAACTTGCTGAGAGCATTATAGGCGTTAAAGAAAAAATCAGGCTTTGTTCCACCTGCTTCAACCTGGCAGAGGGAGATCTTTGTGAAATATGCAGGGATAGCATGAGAGACACAGATATAATATGCGTGGTCGAGGATCCAGATTCACTAATAGCCATAGAGGAAAGCGGTAGTTTCCATGGAAGATATCATGTCCTTCACGGGACTTTGTCACCACTCGATGGAATCGGCCCGGATCAACTTAAGCTAAAAGAGCTTTTAGAGAGAATATCAGACGGAAAGATTGAGGAGATTATTGTGGCAACAAATCCGAGTGTTCAGGGAGAATCGACCGCCCTGCTTATAACTAAGCTTCTCCAGGGAAAGGATGTGAAGGTTACCAGGATTGCTCTCGGTGTGCCGGTTGGGGGAGACCTTAAGTATACGGACAAAATGACCATGTCAAAGGCTATTGAATTCCGCCATGGAATGTAAGCTACATTGTAAGTAACTACTCAGGTAGATAGACTGAAGGCTGAAGACTGTTAGTAAAAGCGGGAATACGGCACACTTTGAAGCCATGTTTGATGCAAAAACCTGCTGTTTCTCTGCCAAAGTGCGGCAATCGTGTTTTTCGGGTACCTTCAGCCTTCAGCCTAAATAGCTTCAGCCTGACTACGTGAGCAGTTAGTGCCTGAACGAAAACCCTGCAATATAGTTTTTCAGTTTTATTTGAAGAACTCAAACTCGCTGAGATTGTTTCCTTTTTTTAACTCGAAACTCGAAACAGTGCCTGAACGGGGTTTTCGTTCAGGCGATAGTTATGGGAAATCAATGAAAAGGAGCTCTGTCAACAAGATTGCAATTGTCCTGTCAATATTCTTTGCGCTATTTATTTTAGCGGCAAATCTACCGGCCAAACAAAAAATATCTTCCAGGACATATTATCTTCAGGGAAACCAACATTTTAATAAGAAAAGATTTGACAGGGCGATAGATAGTTATAAAAAAGCTATTGCGATAAATCCTAAGGTCGCCAAATATTATTACATGACAGCGAAGGCCTGTCAATTTAAAGGTTCAATGAAAACTGCCATTGCCTTTTATCAAAAGGCAATGGCGGTTGACCCGGATTACTACTGGTCATATTCTAAACTCGGAGATATCTGTCTTGAAAGAGGGGAGTCTGAAGAGGCTGTGGCATACTATGAAACTCTCATTGAGAAGTGTCCGAAAGACAGCACTGCCCATTTTTTTCGTGGGAAGATATGTGACGTAAAAGGCGACATTGATGGAGCAATAAGGGAATATGGCGAGGCGATAAGATCACGGCCAAATTACTTTGATGCTATTCATTATATTGCCCGCGATTATTCAAAGAAGGGAGACTTCAAAAAAGCCGTAATATTTTACGGGAAGGCAAAGAAAATAAAGCCCTATGACGAAGATATCCTTGTTAACCTTGGCATGATGTACACAAGGCTAAAAAAATTTACAAGCGCACTCGATGTGTTGCTCACAGCGCTCAAGATTAATCCGGTCAACAGTGAAACCCGTTTCTACCTCGGAAAGGCATACTATGGTCTTGGGAACTTTGAGCAGGCCATAAAACAGACGAAGAAAGCTGTTGAAATAGATCCTGAGAACGGCAGGACACACTTTACGTTGGGGTTGTACTATGATAAAAAGGGCTGGACTGATATGGCTCTTGCGGAATACAGAGAGGCCTTTTACCTTGCCCCGGATTATTACTATGAGGCTGTCCGAGAATAACGCAGAGTCAAGGAGTTAAAGCCTTACGCAAAGGCGCGAAGTTTTATTTTTTTGTCCTTTGCGGTCTTTGCGTGAGAATTGGTGATTTTATCATGAATGAAATGAAGAAGAGGCTTGCCGGGATTATTATTGAGCGATCCTTTAAATACAGCGACAATCCGGATTTCACGCTGGTGAGTGGAAAGAAGAGCAACTTCTATTTCGATTGTAAACCGACAACCCTTGATCCTGAAGGGATGAATCTGATAGGCAACATTGTTTTCGATATGCTTGAGGATTCCGATGTCACCGCTGCCGGTGGATTAACCCTCGGCGCGGACCCTATAGCCAATGCCCTTTCCCTCATTTCCTATCAGCGGGGAAGGCCTGTAAAATCCTTTATTGTTCGAAAAGATATAAAGGGGCATGGCACAAAAAGCAAGATAGAAGGTAATATCAGACCGGGAGAGAAGGCTGTAATTATAGACGATGTTATTACCACGGGGGCATCAACGGTAACGGCTATAAAGAGGGCCGTCGATGCGGGACTGGTTGTTGATCGCGTAATTGTGCTGATTGATCGTGAAGAGGGTGGGGTGGAAAACATAAGAAAATATGTAAATCGAATAGATGCTGTCTTGACAAGGACGGAGATAATGGCCATGTATACAGTTTCGAGTTTTGAGTCTAAAGTTTCGAGTTGAGGGCATAGGAATTTAAACTCGAAACCCGGTAGTCCCTACAAAGCAGTGCAGATTAGAATACCTCAAAGAATGAACATCGAACGCTCAACATCGAATGTTGAATGAGAAAAGAGATGAATATCGAACATTGAGTGGAAAAAGATGGGAAGACAGAAACATCTGTTGAATGTTCGGTATTCAGACATCGTCAAGTGGTCAAGTAGTTGGTATTATTCAAATAAGCAGGCTTTGCCCGAAAATTGGACAGTCGGTGTCAATTTGAATCCTAATGTATTGAATTGTTTGTGGTTTTTTCCCACTCGACTACTTTCCCACTCGACTATTTAACGAGGTCTGGTATTGGATGTTTGTTTTTCATTCGATGTTGGAATAATTTGAGGAGCGGAGCGACATCATTATTCGATGTTCGATGTTGGACGTTCATCTTTTAAAAAGAATTTTCCTCATGCGCTGCCGGGAGCCATGATATGTAACATGTTGAAATTATTGATCCGCACTGCTTTGTAGGAACTACCGAAACCTTATTCAAGGAAGACCAGGTTATGAGAACTAATAAATTATCATTTGTATTTTTGTATCTGGCAATTTTTGTCCTCGGATTGAGCGGAACAACCCTTTTTGCCGGTGATGACAAAGTAATTGTTGCGGGATTTGCTTCCGACAGGATGGGAAAGGAGGTTCCTTCGGGATGGGAACTGAAGAAGTACGATGGGACACCGGTTGTAAGCCTTGAAAAGGTGGAAGATAAATTCTGCCTCCACATGATAAGCGATACTGAATCTTCCTTCGGGATAAGGAGAGAGTTTAAAATAAATGTGAGGGCGTATCCTTTCTTGAACTGGAGATGGAAGGCTGTCAAACTTCCTGAGGGCGGAGATGTCAGGAAAACCGAAACCGATGATCAGGCCATACAGCTCTATGTCGCTTTTACAGCGATAGGCTGGCCAAAGAGATTAAACACCCCGGTTGTTGGTTATATATGGGATAACGAGGCTCCGAGAGAGTTGATGGTCGCAAGCTCCCAGCCGCTTTGCGGTAAGATAAGATATGTTGTTGTGAGAAACAAAGAGGATAAACTTGGTAAGTGGTATACGGAAAAGAGAAATCTCTATGAGGATTATAAAAAACTCTTCAAAGATATAGAGGAAGACAAACTGCCTGTAACAACAACAGGAATTCAATTTTCTATAAACTCACAGAATACCGGAAGTGAAGGGGAAAGTTATATCTGTGATGTCTATTTCAGTAAAGACTGAAGGTAATTATTTAGATTGTTCAGGCTGAAGGCTGTTAGCGCCTAATAGTCTTCAGCCTATCTACCTTCAGTCTAACTCCATCCTGATCCTGTTAACGGTTAGATGCGCTTTTCTTGTGGGTTCAGGGAGTTTGTACCCGGCACAACATGAGAGAACCACCTCGATTGCCTTTTGCAATCCGATTCTGTGTCCCTGCGATACGAATACCGGTTTGACATTCTTTTTGGTGCGCAGGGCGGCTCCAATGATCCCGCCATTCAAGATAAGATGAGAATAAGCCCCTGTTTCGTTTTCCACTTCATTATATTTCCCGGAAAGTCTTGTTTTTGCACATCCTATCGTTGGTATGTCGAGGAACAGCCCCATGTGTGAGGCCAGACCGAATCCCCTCGGGTGTGCAATCCCCTGCCCATCAAATATCGCAACATCAGGAACATTTTTCAATTTTTCAAAGGCCTTCAGAAGCGCTGGACCTTCTCTGAAGGTTAAAAGACCAGGAATATAGGGGAAGCTCACTCTTTCTGAAAAGGAAGCCTCTTCTATGACCTCCATTGACGGATACTCAAGAAGAACCACGACTGCGAAAAAAAGATCACTCCCCTTTGAGTAGGAAATATCGGCGCCGGCAACTGTCCTGATCTTGCAGGGTATTCCATCATCATGGAGGATAAGTTTCTCTCTCAAGATATGCTGGATACTTATCGCTTCTTTGTAGTTTACGTCCCAGCTATGCAGATTTTTTGTCTTCATTTATAATTATTCAGGTGGATAGACTGAAGGCTGAAGGCTGTTAGGAAAAGCGGAAATACTGCGAATTTTGAAGCCATGTTTGGTACAAGAACCTGCTGTTTCTCCGCCAAAGCGCCGCAATCGCGCTCTTCCGGCCCCTTCAGCCTTCAGCCTAAACAGCTTCAGCCTGGCTACGTGAGTAGTTACCATTTATAACTGGCGCCAATATCTCTTTTGCCTGGTCTATATCCTTTTTGATCTGCTCCGCAAGTCTTTCTACGCTCTCAAACTTTCGTTCATCTCGTATCCTGTCAACGAAAAGGAGATTCAGGCTCTTTCCAGCTATATTTCCTTTAAAATCGAGTACATGTGTCTCTACAGAGAGTTTGTCGTTTCCGAAAGTTGGATTGAAGCCTATATTTACAACGGATGGGTGACTGCTTCCTTCCATTTCAGCTATGACGGCATAGACACCACTGCCGGGGATCAATACCTTATCGGGTTCTATATTTGCGGTGGGGAAACCGATGCCGGCGCCCCGCTGATATCCCTTTATAACGGTACCGCCGAGATTATACGGCCTTCCCAATAGCCTTGCGGCTAATTTAACATTGCCGTCGAGAATAGCGTTGCGTGTCGTTGTGCTGCTGACAGTAATGCCATCAGCCCTTATTGCATTGATAACCTCCACTTCGAAACCCAGCCTGTTGCCGGAGGATTTAAGATATTCTTCGTTTCCCTCTTTACCCCTTCCGAAGGAATAATCATGTCCGATGAATATCTTTTTTATGTGAAGCCTGTCATAGAGGATATTTTTTACAAATTCTGCCGCTGTAATGTTGGCGACTTCAAGTGAAAATCTTATCAGGACTACTGCATCTATTCCCATGTCCGCGATAAGTCTCAATTTTTCATCGAGAGAGGTTATTAAAAAGAATGGCCGCCTCTCTGGATGAAGGACCTTCTTGGGGTGTGGATCAAATGTTATCACGATTGACTTTCTGTTCTCATTATCTGCTTCGATGACGACTCTCTTAAATATCTTTTGATGCGCCAGGTGGACACCATCGAAATTACCTATGGTAACGATAGAATCCCTCATATCCCGCGTTATTTTATTTACTCCTTTAATAATTTTCATTTAACACCGATTTTCACAGCAGCTACAACCGCCAGGATATTACCCTAAAAAAGTAAGAGTGGATAGACGTAACTACAGCCTGTACATTGTTTTCTTTTCATTGAGGTCCATAATATTAGGGTTTCCTTTTGGCGAATAA
>JAUWQS010000283.1 GCA_030610915.1 Pseudomonadota bacterium
CACCGTCAACCCTGGTTGCCTTTATGAGAACACCGGCCTCCATTTCAACAGCCCGCAACGATGCCGCTGTATCCGTCGTAAAATAAGGATTTCCGGTGCCGGCGGCAAATACCACCACCCTGCCCTTTTCCAGATGCCGCAGCGCCCTTCTCCTTATGTACGGTTCCGCAATCTCTTTCATCTCGATGGCGGATTGAACCCTTGTATCAACACCGATATTTTCAAGGGCGCTTTGCAGAGCCAAACTGTTTATTACCGTAGCGAGCATACCCATGTAATCTGCAGATGTTCTGTCCACATCTCGCGCAACTTCCACTCCGCGAAATATATTTCCTCCACCCACAACAATACCAACTTGAACGCCAAGAATTACAACTTCTTTGACCTCCTCCGCCACCGCGCCGATAACATCAGGACATATACCAAAAGAAGCTTTCCCGAGAAGAGCTTCCCCGCTCAATTTAAGAAGAACCCTTTTATATACAGGCTTATCCACCTATGCTCCTCTGTTGTACGGTTCAACGGGACATTGAAATTAGAAAATAGAAATTGGAAATTTGGCCCTCATTCTTTTGTCCTGTCAACTCGTTTCATCCTTTCCAAATTTCCAATTTCCAATTTCAAGTTTCAAGCAGTGAAAAGCTACGATATTCCCCATCTTCAAAATGTTCAATTCACATCGCTATCTAACCCTGAACCCTATATCTCTTCACCCAACTGGAATCTGGCAAATCTCCTTACCACGATATTCTCACCGGTCTTCGCTATCATATTGTTGACAAGTGTTCTCACACTGATATCCGTATCTTTCACAAATTTCTGCTCTAAAAGACACACATCCTCATAAAACTTCTTCAGTTTTCCATCGATTATCCTGTCCAATATCTTTTCCGGTTTTCCTTCAGCCAACGCCTGACTTCGATAGATGTCTTTCTCTTTCTCTAATATGTCTTCCGGTATCTCTTCCGGTTTTAAATAACGGGGATTCGCAGCCGCAATATGCATGGCGATATCCTTTGCAGTCGCGCGGAAATCATCCGTCTTGGCGACGAAGTCTGTCTCACAATTAATCTCGACCATCACACCGATCTTCCCACCCATGTGAATATAAGAGGCAACTGCCCCATCTTTTGCGGTCTTCGAAGATCTCTTGGCAGCGGCCGACATCCCTTTTTTCCTCAGATACTCGATTGCTTTTCCGAAGTCACCGTTAGATTCAATCAGGGCTTTTTTACAGTCCATCATGCCAATCCCGCTTTTAATCCTTAGTTCCTTTACCATAGATGCTGTAATACCCAATTTTATCCTACCTCCTCAGTTTTCTCATTTAAAGTTGCGGATGTATCATTCACTGCCGACTCCTTCAAATCAGGGTCTTTATCTTTAGTTTCAATACTCTCAGGAATATCTGACTCCAACTCATCTCCCTCTGTGAGCTCTTCCTGAAGTTCCTTATCGCTTTCCGCCTGCAGGCGCTCTTCAAACTTTCTCTTACCCTCAATAACAGCATCCGCTATCTTCGAGGAAAATAATTTTATAGCCCTTATCGCATCGTCATTGCCGGGGATAACATAATCTATTACATCGGGATCACAATTGGTATCAACTATAGCCATTATTGGTATCTTCAGTTTTCCTGCCTCATTTACCGCAATATTCTCTCTTCTTGAATCGACAACAAAAACTCCCTGCGGCAGTCCATTCATATTTCTAATACCGCCCAGAACTTTTTCAAGCTTATCCCTTTTCTTCTGGGTCATCAATATCTCTTTCTTGGTAAAGGCATTAATGCTTTCATCCGCTAACATCTCGTCCAGTGTATTCAGCCTGTCGATACTCTTTTTTATAGTGTTAAAATTGGTAAGCATTCCACCCAGCCATCGTTGATTGACATATGGCATACCGCACCTTTCAGCCTCACCCCTGACAGACTCTTGGCCCTGCCTCTTTGTGCCAATAAAGAGAATCGTTCCTCCTTCCGTCACAATATCAACAACAAAATTATAAGCCACCTCAAACATCCTCAGCGTTTTCTGAAGGTCGATGATATAGATACCATTCCTTGCGCCAAATATGTATTGTTTCATTTTAGGGTTCCACCTGTTTGTTTGGTGGCCAAAGTGAACCCCCGACTCTAATAGTTGTTTCATCGAAACTCTACCCATAAAATACTCCTTTCAATTGTTTTTTCCTCCACCCTCATCCTACTACCGGAAAACTTTTTACAAGCAACACTCCGGTAATCAGAAGGTGTGTGTAATATAAATATACTGGTGGCAAGTAACACAAACGTGAAACATTATCAAGGGGAAAAGTGTGCATCAGGGGAATTCTGCGGTATCTCTGCCACATGAAGCCATCTATCTGTGATCATATTACTCATAGAATAGAACTGAAAGGAGATTCTGTAAGAAAGATTTACGCAAATCATTGACACAAATCTGCCACTTTGGTACTGCTGTCGACAAGGGAATTAAATGAAGGTATAAGTGGCAGGAACAGGCGGCAGTTTTCGCCGGAATATGCGCTCTGGATGAAAGCGCCGCTGGATAAATATAAACATCTTAAATAGCGCTTCGATGAGACAAACAAGTTATCTGTCGTTATTAAAAAAAATAAGGAGGAATAAATGACATGGAAAAGATCAAACTTGGCCCACAGACACTACTTTATCCCATGCCTGCCGTTTTGGTCGGCGCCAATGTAAATGAAAAACCGAACCTCATGACAGCGGCCTGGTGCGGTATTGCATCACACGAACCGCCGGCGGTCTCTGTCGCTCTTCACAAAAGCCGATATACCCTGGAAGGCATTAAAAAAAATGGAACGTTTTCTATTAATGTGCCCTCCTCCAACATGGCCAAAAAGGTCGACTATTGTGGTCTTTATTCCGGCAAAAACAATGATAAGTCACAAATCTTCAAGATATTCTACGGAACACTGAAAACAGCCCCCCTGGTTCAGGAATGTTCCTTAAACCTTGAGTGCAGGGTTATCCATTCCCTGGACCTGGGAAGTCATACACTTGTGGTTGGTGAGATCATAGAAACATACATCACCGATAGTTGCATGAGCAATGGAAAGGCTGATCCAGGAAGGATTGATCCCCTGATTTATATTCCCGGCACCCAAGAATACCATTGTCTTGGAGAAGCCATCGCTCCGGCCTTCAAAATAGGGGGGGAATAATGAGATAATCATTCAAACTTTAATTGTATCAGCTCAATAAATAGGGGCAAATCCAGACACGTAGCCGCCTCCATCTTCCGGAAGCGGGGTTTGGGCGTAGAGGTTACGCCTTTGAGCTTTGCACAGCCCCTGTAGCGGAGACCTTCAGGTCTCCATATTCACGTAACACAGTATGACTGAAGCACATGGAAGGCTGAAGCCTTCCGCTACATGCTTCTG
>JAUWQS010000020.1 GCA_030610915.1 Pseudomonadota bacterium
AACCGGTAATTCGCTCCACCACCGAGAGCAAAAGAGATTCCATCTCTTCTCGTGTGCCGGCCTTTGGAGCGGGAGTTGTTGGGCTCTCGGAGGAACTAATTGTCAATGCCGGTTGTGCCTCTCCTGTGCTCACTCCCCCTGTTTTTGTTGATTCCTTTTGGGCAATGCCCGCAGCACCGTGTCGTATATCCGCCCTGATAACCTCGGCCAGGAAGGGGCCTCGAGTCTTCAGGTATGCGGCGAGTTCATCGCCTGGCAATTTGACAAGATTGGAAAGCGGATTTTCGAGTGTTCCTGTGGAATGGTCCGAGGCGTGTGCGGCATCGGAAACATCGAAGGGGCGTTCACAGGGGTTTTCTATGAACAGCCGCTTCGATGGCTGTATAAATGGACGAACCAGTCTTCCATCGTAAAGGTTTTCCCAGTTAATATCTACGCCATGAATAAAGAGGGCGGCCAACGCAGTACTTAAATCCTGATCTCGTGAGGGCAATGACTCCACCGGCAGACAGAAGGGACCCTCATCGCCTGTGATGTCATTTGCCAGGCCGGAGAGCACTCGCCCAGGCCCCACCTCGATGAAGAGATCACAGACGGCAGCCATCGACCTTATCATCGCGACGAAGTCCACCTGGGCCAGGACATGTCTGGCAAAGTGCTTCTGGAGAGAGAGACCGGGTTCAATTTCCCGCCCCTCTATATTGGAAAAAAGCCGTGCATTGAAATATTTGAGGGTCTTAGGTAGAAACTCCTGTTCCTCCATCACCCCGGCGGCGCTGGAAACCAGTTGAGAATGAAAGGCATTGGAGACCCGCAGCCTGTTGGTCTGAATACCTTTTTCCGCGGCGATCCCGATGACGCTTTCCACGGCGGCCTCTTCACCGGACAATACCATCTGAATTGGTCCGTTGATATTGGCCAGCGCCACGTAGCCTTTGACATGTTCGAGGATGGCCTCCGCCTCATTCCGGGAGCACCGGAGGCCTACCATAGCCCCGGCCTGATCGCCTGAAGCCCCCATTGCCCGCCCTCTGACTGCTGCGAGATGAAGTAAGGTCTGTGTGTCAAAGGCTCCCGCGGCGTGAAAGGCGGTCAATTCCCCAAGGCTGTGGCCTCCAACCGCCGCCGGTTTTACGCCAAGTTTTTCGAGGAACCGGTTCCAGAGCAATGAAGCGAGGCAGATGGCGGGTTGGGCATTTTCTGTCCTGGAAAGGGCGCGAAACCAGGTTTCCACTTCTTCCGGGTTTCTTACCCGATCAAGGGGGCGATAGATAAGACTGCTTATATTTTCAGCGCCCGCCTCTTCCAGCCATTTGTCGGTCTGCCGTACCAACTCCCTTGCCCATGAGAAGCGTTCCACAAGTACGTGGGCCATATTGAGCTTCTGGGAGCCCTGCCCTGGAAAGAGCATACCCACCCGGGTTCTGTTGACATGGTTGCCAATCCATACCGCGCGAACTGCGTCATGGATAATCTCGCCCTTTGCCGGGTTTTTTTGTCTCATCATTACGTTGAGTTGTTCGAGACGTTCAGCCAGCTCATCCGGGTGGCAGGCTATGACTGAAGCCCGAATTTCCGCCTTTCTATCCGCTTCCCGTCCTAATTGAGCCGCCAGGTCTGTGAGTTCGGCTATGCTTATCTCTTTTGCCATACCCATAAGAATGCTGATTTTCTTTTCAAGTTTCGTTGTCGAGTCCGCAGTCAGGACGAATATCTCGGTCTCCTGATTCGATACCAACAGGGCCCGTTCATCGATGGATGGATTTAGTTCAGGGTGGGGAGGGTCGCCGGACTCTATGGTCACATGGCAGTTAATGCCGCCAAATCCCATGGCGGATACACCGGCGCGCAGGGTTTCCGTTGGTTTATATATCTTGCCCTGGAGAACGGGGTAAAGGCGGCGTGCCTTTGTGTCGAAGAGCGGATGAGGATCCCTGCATGCGGCCGTGGGCGGGAGGATGCGGCGGTTGACCGCCATGACGGCCTTGATTAGACCGCCCACCCCTGCCGCCGCCTTGGTATGCCCGATGAGGGACTTCAGGGATGTCATGCCGCAGGATCGTTCAGGAGCGCCGGCGTCACTCATGGCCATGGCAATGGCCTCCAGTTCCGCGCGGTCTCCCACCGCGGTGCCGGTGCCGTGTCCTTCGATAAACTCCAGACTTTGAATGTCATAAGGGGCTCGGGTATATGCCCTTTTCAGCGACCGGGCCTGCCCTTCGGCGTTGGGGGCGGTGATGCCCGTTTTGCCCCCATCCGATGAGATGCCCCAGCCTTGAAGTATCGCATAGACGTAATTCCTGTCTTTCCTGGCGTCACGAAGACGCTTGAGAACCAGGAAACCGCAGCCCTCTCCGGGGAAGAATCCGCTGGCCCGGCGGTCGTAGACATTCATGTCATTCATGGCCAGGGCCTCGGTCTTGGCAAATCCGACAAGTTCAAAGGGGTCGAGGCTGATGTCTATCCCTCCGGCCAGGGCCAGATCAAGATCGCCGTTCACCAGGCCGGTGGCCGCCGTGGCCACAGCAAGAAGGGAGGATGAACAGGCGCCGTCTATGGTGTATCCTCCTCCATAGAGATCAAGGAAGTTGCAGATCCGCCCGGCGATGGTGTTGGAGAGCCCGCCGGCCAGTGTGTCTTCGTTCGTGGGGGGAAAGACAGACTTGTAACAGGTCTCCAGCGTGGACTCTATTTCCGCCATCTGATCGTGGGGGAAACCGTTGGAGCGGGCAGCGGCCCGGAAGGCTCGCCGGACAAAGGGCCAGCGAAGCCGCATCGTATTTGCCCTGGTCTGTTCACCGGTCAGGCTGTTTCCCACGAGAACGCCGGTGCGGTCGTTGGGCACATTTTCTCTGGTGTAACCCGCGTCCGCAAGGGCTTCGAGCGCGGTTTCAAGCGCCAGCCAGTGAGCAATGTCCGTAGATTTGAAGGTGGAATAAGGAATGCGCCGGGACGCCCAGTCGAAATCAAACCCGTCGATCACCGCCGCCTGCCGGGCATGAGTCTTATCCGGTTCCCTGGGGTCAGGGTGGTAATAATCGGCTAAGGAAAGGCGCCGGTCGGGAAACCGGCGAAACTGGCGGCGGCGCGCCAGGATGTTCTCCCATAGCTCCCGGAGATTTCTTGCGCCGGGATACCGGCAGGCCATTCCTATAACTGCAATGGGTGTAGTCGATGATTCATTCGGCATGGGCTCCCCCTGCTCTTTGATTGGTTTAAGTTTTAGAAAAGATCAAATTGAGATGTTCTCAGCGTAAATCATAAATTACTATAACTTATATCATAATTTCTTAAAAACTCAATATTTTTATCGCCGGCGAGATATTGATTTTTCTCATGTTATGATATAAAAGACCCATAAGGAGATTTACGATGATAACTCTTCCCGGCTATGAAGCTGTTAATAAAATCTATGAGAGCGTCGGCACACTGGTCTATCGGGGACGACGGGATCGGGATAAGCTGCCGGTTATTCTTAAAGTTCTGAAGGATGATTATTCATCGCCGGCCGCATCTGCCGGATATAAGCATGAGTATGAGATCACTCATTCACTGGACCTCGAAGGAGCTATCAAGACTTATGCCCTCGAAAAACATGAGAATACCCTGACAATAATATTTGAGGATATCCAGGGGGAGTCCCTGGATAAATTGATGTCCGGCAAGAGTTTTTCTTTGGAGGAATCCCTCGCATTAGCCATAAAGATCGTGGATGCCCTGGGCGGGATTCATGCCGCAGATATAATCCACAAGGACATCAACCCGTCCAATATCATCCTTAACCAGGCAACCGGGCGGTTGAAGATCATCGACTTCGGCATTTCCACCATTTTGGCCCGGGAGGAGCCCGAGATAAAAAGTCCTGATGTCCTGGAGGGCACACTGGCCTATATCTCGCCGGAACAGACCGGCAGGATGAACCGCTCACTGGATTACCGCGCCGATTTTTACTCGCTGGGCGTCACCTTTTATGAAATCATCTGCGGGAAGTTGCCATTTGAATCGGTCGACCCACTCGAGCTTGTCCACTCTCATATCGCCAGAGAGCCGGAGGCGCTTCATATACTCAATAGAGAGATTCCTGAGGCCGTTTCAAACATTGTAATGAAACTGCTGGCCAAGAATGCCGAGGACAGGTACCAGAGTTCCCGGGGGATCAGAGAGGATATTAAGGAGTGTCTAAATCGGTTGAGCGCCTCCGGAAGGATAGAATCTTTCCCAGTTGGCAGGCATGATGTTCCCGAAAAGTTTCACCTTTTTCAAAGACTCTACGGCAGGGAAAAAGAGATTAATATCCTGTTGGGAGCTTTTGAACGTGTATGCAAAGGGGAAAGAGAACTCCTGCTTGTAGCGGGGTCCTCCGGCATAGGCAAGACATCTCTGATCAGAGAGATTTACAGGCCTGTAACCCTGCAAAAGGGTTATTTTGTCTCCGGCAAGTTTGAGCAGTTCAAGCAGGATGTTCCTTACGGGGCGGTGACCGGCGCAATGCGGGAACTGGCGCGCCAGCTTTTGGCCGAAAGCGACGAGAAGATTGCCCTCTGGCGGGAGAAACTTCTGACAGCCCTGGGTCCCAACGGGCAGATTATCATCGATATGATTCCTGATATGGAACTTATCATCGGACCCCAGCCTACTATGCCACAGTTGGATCCCGTTGAGGCGCAGAATCGTTTCAACTTTGTCTTTCAGAACTTTGTCCGGGTTTTCTGCCGGTCCGAGCATCCCCTGGTTGTCTTTATAGACGACCTCCAGTGGGCGGACTCCGCCTCGCTCAAACTGATGGAACTCATTATGACGGATGACAGGATAGGCCATCTCTTCCTGATCTGTGCCTGTCGCAGTGACGAAGTGACGACCGGTCATCCCACGATGATGGCGCTGGATGAGCTTAAAAGGAAAGGCACATCCATCGAGGAGTTGATTTTACTCCCTCTGAGCATAGAGAATGTCACTCAACTGATCGCCGATTCGCTGCATACCGGCAGGGAGAGTGCAACGCCGCTGGCGGAGCTGGTCACCCGGAAAACCGGAGGCAACCCCTTCTTCATAGAGGCTTTTTTGAGATCGCTTTATGCCGGAAATCTGCTGGAATTTAATACCCTGCAGGGCGTCTGGCAGTGGGACATGGACAGGATTGAAGAGATGGATATTACCGATAATGTGGCCGAACTCCTGACGGAAAAAATCCAACGGTTCGCTAACAAAACCAGGCAGATATTAAGTCATGCATCGTGCATGGGCGGCAGATTTGATCTGCGGATACTAACTGATGTTTCTGAAGAATCACACGGAGATGTGGCTGCATCGCTGCGGGAAGCGGTTGTCGAAGGTCTCATGCTCGCCTCCGGCGATATCTATTGGTTCTCTCATGACGGGATCAGGCAGGCGGCTTATTCTCTCATTTCCAAAAGGGAAAGGCAGGTCGTTCACCAGCGGGTGGGTAAATATCTGTTGCAAAATACCCCCGCCAACCGGTTGGAAGAGAGGGTATTTGACATTGTCAACCAGCTTAATCTGAGTATCGATATAATTGACAGGCGCTCCGACAGGGATGAACTGGCCCGCCTGAACCTGACGGCGGGGAGGAGGGCGAAGGCATCGGCGGCTTATCAACCGGCATTTAATTATTTACAGGTCGGCGTGGAGCTCCTTGGAGAAGACTGCTGGGTGAGACAGTATGACCTGGCGCTGGTGCTCCACACTGAAGCGGCCGAGGCGGCATATCTCTGTGGAGAGTTTGACCGGATGGAGGGGTTTGTTTCAGTTGTGCTGCAACAGGCGCGAACACTGCTCAATAAGGTGAAGGTCTATGAGATTAAGATCGAGGCGTTTAAAGCGCAATACAAACTATCGGAAGCGATAAAGACTGGGGTATCCGTTCTGAAACTGTTGGGAATGAAATTTCCTGAAAAGCCGAATAAATTGAATATTCTGCTTGATTACATGAAAACACGGTTTACTCTGACGGGGAAACGAATAGAGGATCTGATCGACCTGCGGGAGATGGACGATCCGGTCAAATTGGCATACATAAGAATTGTTGAGAGTATGGGTTCCGCTACCTATTTTGTTATCCCCGAATTGTTACCACTAATTATATTTAGATTTGTAAGATTTTCAGCAAGGTATGGAAATACCAATCACGCAGCTTTTCTGTATGCCGTTTACGGGATGATACTCTGCGGGGCAGTGGGAGATATTGAGTCCGGCCATAGATTCGGCCAGCTCGCTTTGAATCTGCTGGAGCGGCTCGATGCCAGAGAACAGAAAGCCAGGACATACCACATGGTCAATGCCTTTGTAAGACACTGGAAAGAACATGTCAGGAAGACAATAGAACCTTTATCGGAAGGCATTCAGAGTGGGCTGGAGACGGGAGATTTTGAGTATGCCGGCTTTTGTATTTTTTTTCATTCCTTTCATTTATTTGTATCTGGTCGGGAACTAACAGTAGTTGAAGAGGATATTGAAAGATACGGCAATACCATAGGCCAACTCAAGCATGAAACATCTGTCTACATGCATGAAATAAACAGGCAGACAGTCTGCAATTTGATGTACCAATCTGAAGATCCGCCCTCTTTAGTCGGCGAGTATTATGACGAGTGTTGTATGATGTCCCGCCATCAGGAGGTCGGTGACAGGACAACTCTTTTTATTTTATATGTTAGCAAACTTCTTTTAAGTTATCTCTTTTGCGAGTATCCAAAGGCTATTGAAAATGGTTCAATGGCGGAAAAATATATAGAGGGTGTGATAGGATTTATAGGTATTCCTCTCCTTTATTTTTACGATTCTCTTGCCAGGCTTGCCGTCTATTCCAGCTCGGAAAAGACGGAACAGAGGCGCATCCTGAGAAAGGTATCCACCGGCCGGAAAAAGATGAAGAAATGGGCGCGTCACGCCCCGATGAATCATCTTCACAGGTTTTATCTTATTGAGGCGGAGCGACTGCGTGTTCTCGGCAAGAATGTCAGGGCGGAGGACTGCTACAATCGGGCCATCGAACTGGCGAAGGAGCATCTATATGTCAACGACGAAGCGCTGGCGAATGAGTTAGCGGCTAAGTTCTATCTCGCAAGGGGAAAAACCGGTATAGCAAGGGCATATATGCAGGAAGCCCGGCATTGCTATAAGAAATGGGGCGCAACGGCCAAGGTCAGGGATATGGATGAACGATATGGCCGCTTGCTGTTCTCAGAAACCCAAACACTTGATTCAGCGATGGAAACAGGTGACTACAGGTCTAAAGGCCTCGATCTGGCCTCGGTGATGAAGGCATCACAGGCCATCTCCAGTGAGATTACTTCGGACAGGTTACTCGATCAATTGATGGAGATCGTGCTTGAAAATGCCGGCGCTCAAAAGGGACTGCTGATTATGGAATCCGGGGGCAGGCTGCTGGTTGAAGCTGAAGGAACACTGGACGAGGAAGGTGTCAAGATACTGCACTCCGTTCCCGTCGAGAAAAAGGATAATCTTTCGCCGGCCATAGTCAATTACGTGGCCAGGACCAGGGAGTATCTTGTTCTCAATGATGCTGCTCTGAATGGAGAGTTTACAAACGATCCCTATATCCAGACCTGCCGCCCAAAATCCATTTTGTGCGCTCCCATTATTCACAAATCTGAGCTTACCGGCATCTTCTATCTGGAAAACAACCTTGCGGCAGGCGCATTTACCGCCGAGCGCGTGGAAATACTCCGGCTTTTGAGTTCCCAGATAGCGATTTCACTGGAAAATGCAGGGCTTTACGCAAACCTTGAGGAGTCGGAATCGCGTTACAGGGAGCTTTACGAAAATATTATAGATATGGTGGTATTTGTTGGCAGAAACGGCAAGATACTCATGGCAAATCCACGTTTCTACGAGACGCTGGATATTTCGAGGAGTGATGGAACCGGTCTTTCTCTCCAGAAATACATACACCCGGAAGATCTTTCCCGTGTGACAAAGGATATGCCTGAAAGGCTCATGAAGGAACATGAGGTAAAGAATTTTCAGTTCAGGATTATGGACCGGCACGGTAAGGTCTTAGATGTTGAGTGTAACGCAAAGCATATAAAAAGAGATGATGAACTTACCGGATTCCAGATGGTGATCAGGGATATCAGCGAAAGAAAGAGATTGGAGAGGGAGATTCTTGAATCTAACAGAAATGTCCAGATCACCAGAACGGCAACCATTCTGGGCCTGGCAAAGTTGGCGGAATACAGGGACAAGGAAACCGGTCTCCACCTGGAAAGGATACGGGATTATACAAAGGCGCTGGCTGAGGAGCTGGCCGGCAAGCCGGTGTATAAAGGCTATATTACAAAGAAATATATAGATGATATTTACCTTTCCTCCATCCTCCACGATATAGGAAAGGTGGGCATACCCGATTCCATACTGTTGAAGCCTGACAAACTCACCCCTGTGGAGTTCGAGATTGTCAAGCGCCACTCTGTCCTGGGAGGAGATATCCTCAAGACTGTTGAGTCCCGGATTGAGGGCAGGTCATTTTTGGCCCTTGGAAAAGAGATCGCATACTATCATCACGAGAAGTGGGATGGGACAGGATATCCGGAGGGTCTCAAGGGTGAGAAGATACCGCTGTCGGCCAGGATTGTTGCCCTTGCGGATGTATATGACGCACTTACTTCAGAGAGGCCTTACAAGGAGGCATATACCCACGAAAGGGCCAGGAAGATTATTATCAATGGAAGAGGCAGACACTTTGATCCTGATGTAGTGGATGCCTTTGTGGCTCGCGAGGATGATTTCAACATTATACGCGAGAAGATGCAAGATGAGAATGAAGGGCAACTACTCAGGTAAGCGTTCACCGCAGAGCTCGCAGAGAGCGCAGAGAAACTATTCTTGTAAGCCAGGAGCTAAAGTTGATTCGCTGACTGGATGATTTGTTTCCGGCAGTCACCCAATTGCCTAATTAACGAATCAACGAATTGTCTAACTTTTAACTGTTTTGTCATCTCTGCGGTCTCTGTGGTTTCTGTGGTGAATAGTTACAATAAAAGCGCTGTTTAAAGGAGGAAAAGTGAGAAATTACAGGATATTGCTGATGATTTTATTTCTGGGAGCTGTCTTCTTACTGACTAACTGCGCCCTGACGCCAAAGGTTGACCGGATGGCTGTAGATACGACTGTTGACATCAGCGGCCGCTGGAATGATGCCGATTCCAGAATGGTGGCGGACGAGATGATCAAGGATTGTCTTGAACGGCCATGGCTGAATAGATTCAGTGACAGCCATGGCAGAAGGATTCCCACCGTTATTGTGGGCATGGTCAGAAATCGGAGTCATGAACACATCAATGTCCAGACCTTTGTTAAGGATATGGAAAGTGCGTTGATCGACTCTGGTCGGGTTCAATTTGTAGCTTCAAAGGGGGAACGTGGCCAGATCCGTGGGGAGAGGCTGGATATGGCAGCGCACGCCTCGGACGAAACTATGAAGGGGCCTGGTGAGGAGATCGGCGCGGACTTTATGCTGATTGGAACAATAAATACCATCAGGGATGAAGTGGCAGGTAAAGCTGTGATGTTCTATCAGGTCAACCTTGAATTGGTTGCCATGGCCAATAATGTCAAGGTATGGATCGGTGGAAAGAAGATCAAGAAGCTGATCGAGAAACGAAGATTTAAATGGTAGTGTTGGAGTATGAAACCTTCGCTACAGATCAAGCAAAAGAGGATCGGCCCTTGCTGTCTTCTCATTTTATCGCTTTTTGTTATCTCATGCGCATCCAATATCAGATACTACTCACAACTTAATGAATATATGTATGCCGGGGATTATGATTCCGCCTGCCGGCTGATAAAGGAAAGCAGGAAAGACTTTAAAAAACGAGATATCCTTCTCTATCATTTAGATGAAGGGATAGTAGCTCACTTTGCTTCCCGCTATGAAGAGAGCAACCAGAGCCTGTCCCAGGCGGATTCCATAATGGATGAACTCTATACAAGATCTCTTTCAAAGGAGGCTGTGTCTTTTGTGATTAACGATAATACAATTCCGTACAGGGGAGAGGATTTTGAAAGCGCCCTGGTGAATCTGTTTATGTCCCTGAACTATGCGAGTCTGGGTCTCTGGGACGATGCCTTGGTGGAGGCAAGAAAAGTTGACAATAAATTGAATGTTCTCAACGCCCGGTATGAGGAAAACGAGAGGAATGTTTACAGGGAAGACGCCTTTATTCGTTTTTTAATGGGTGTCCTCTATGAAGCCCAGGGTGAGATCAACGATTCGTATATCTCCTATTGGAAGTCTCAAGAGATATACAGTACCGACTACCTGCCAAACTATGGGGTCTCCCCGCCGGCCTTCCTGATTGAGAGTTTACTGCGCGCGGCACAAGCCATGGGTTTTCAGGAAGAGATGATGGAGATTCAGCGGGAATATCCGGATATCGCAATTGCGCGGCAGGTTATAAAAAAGGATATGGCAGAGGTTTATTTTATACACTATAATGGACCGGGGCCGGAAAAAGTTGAAGAATATTTTCTTGTTCCAATGCCTGACGGGTATATAATAAAGATAGCATATCCAAGGTTTGTGAAGAAAAGCTACGGTATCCGCGGCAGCAAAATACTGCTGAAGAATTTATCATCTTGCCATTCTTACAGTTTCGATACTGCGCTGATGGAGGATATTTCATCCATCGCCGTAAAGAATCTTGATAACAGGATCAATAGAATCAGGGCAAAGGCCATTGTTAGAATAACCGCGAAATACCTGACGGCAAGAGCGGCGGAGGAAGTGGCGAGGGAAAAGGGAGGCGACATTTTTGGCCTGATGGTCAGGGCTGCTTCACAGATTATTAGTCTAACAACGGAACACGCGGATATACGCCACTGGAGATTGCTGCCTTCAGAGATCAGGGTTGGCAGGGCGGTTATCGCTCCGGGAGAGTACGAGGGGGAAATATCGTTTGTGACCGCCGGCGGGACTGCTGTTGATTCCATTCATACGCCACGCTTCAGTGTAACAAAGGGAGAAAAGAAATTCTTCACATTCCGAACCCTTAATTAATTTTTGGAGGGCGCATAATATGACTCGATTCTGGAGACAGATGAGGATAGCTTTTTTATTGTTTTCTGTTCTGGCCTTGTTAGCTGCCGCAGGGTGTGTAAAGAGACCAGGGATTCCTGTGGAAGAAATTCAGGAAAAGGCGGACAGGGCATTTGACGATTTAAGGGCTGAAGAGACAGGCCGGACGAGAATAGATTTTCCTGAAGAGAGAGGGAAAGAATGGACAGATCAGTTTGATGAAGGACAAAAAGAGGCCGCCCGGGTCATTACCGGCAAGAGACCGGATTGGGTGAATGGAGAAAGCGTCCGGTATCCCTCCTCTCTATATTTGACAGGGGTTGGGTATGATTCGGAACGCCGGTCGGCGGAGGATAAGGCCAGAGCCGAGATTGCCAGGATATTTTACAGTAATATAGATTCCCGAACCCGAACTTATCAGGGATATCTGCAAACCACATCTCAGGGAAAGACAAGAACAAAAGAGACCTTCGATATCGAGGGTATTACCAGGGTGTCAACTCAGAAGGTACTTTCGGGAGTGAAAATCTCCAATGTTTACAGGGAGACAGAACCGGAATTTCTTTTTTATGCCCTTGCCGTGCTGGACCGCCGTCAATCGGCGGAAATACTCCGGCATAAGATCCAAGAACTGGATCGGGATATCAAAAGACTTTTCACCGGCGCGCAAGAGGAAGAGGATAAACTCGCCGGCATAAAAAAGCTCAAGGAGGCCATCCGGAAGCACATCTTGAGGGAAGCCTGTGACGCTGAACTTCGGATCGTTAACATATCCGGAGAGGGAACCCCCCCTAAAACCGGTTTCACTGAAATGAAAAATCGTCTGTCGGCAGTCCTGCTCAGGGATTTTTTGATTGCACTGTCGATTGAAGGCGACAGAGCTGATGAAATACGGGAGGCCCTTGTCCAGGGATTGAATCGGGAGGGATTTTCAGTTTCCGAGGATATTGGCCGGGCGAATGTTCTGGTCAGGGGCGCCGTCGAGATCAAACCCATTGAGCATGGAACGCCGGAGTGGAAATATGTCCGGTGGAAGTCGCATTTCGATCTGGTGGACCGGAAAGGCGGAGCCGTATTTGGCAGCATCGGCAAGACGGGCAGGGAAGGACATGTTAACCTTTCGCAGGCCGAAGATCGAGCGGTTCGA
>JAUWQS010000125.1 GCA_030610915.1 Pseudomonadota bacterium
AAAAGAGGTTTGATTTGTCTTAGATATATGGTTCTGGGGTATCAAATAGGAGTAAATGAGTCCCCTTTTAATTTGGATACCTCGCCTCTGCCGGGCATCCAAATAAGTAGGCTAACTTGTTCAGAAATATTTATGGGATAACGGCAGTGCTCCTGCGTGGGAATGCATGCCAAACAAGGAAATGTAATCCCTACCCGTTTTGGAACTGAAGATTTTTGAGGTAACGAGGTCTGCAATCCGGCAGCGGCTACTTCTTCCCATATAATTCCGGAAACAAAGTAATGGCATATAGCGGGTAATTACAAATTCTACCGTCATGACGAAGATTTAAAAGTGTCGTTCGTGATAATATTATAGGATTGAATTGCTTGTCGAACGAGATAAGGCTTTTGCTTTTCGGATTAATGCCTGCCTTAGCTTCAAGGGGATAAATCTGAGAAACAAATTCACAAAGAAAGTCTGTCTCAGCCTTTTTCCCTTCACTTGTCCAATAATATAAATCGACTCCTTTTTCTGAGCGCAATTGCTGAGCAACATAATTTTCCACAAAGGCCCCTTTGAATTCGCTGAACAAACGATTCCTGCCGGCAAGTAATTGGGGGGACAAATTGACCATCGCACCGAGAATACCGAGATCAAGAACAAAGACCTTGAAATTGCTTCTATTTATATATCCTTTCAGTGGAGTCTTCGCCGTTGTAACCTGATATGACTTGTATATTAAACCGGCATTTTCCAGCCATTGGAGAGCGCTTTCATACTCCCTGCCCCGGGTACTTTTTCGGATTGCAGTAAAAACGAACTTTTTGTTTTCCTTTGCCAGGTGAGTTGGTATAGAATCCCATATTCTGCCCAGTTTGGGAATGTCCGATGTGATTGCATGTTTGGAAAAATCAAGCAGATATGAATTAATAATATCTTTCTGGATTTTCCGTACATCACCCAGATTGCCTGTTTCAATAAAAAGCCTGACCGGTTCCGGCATCCCTCCGACATAAAAATACCTTGCCAGTAGATCAAGCAATTCGTTATGAAATGGTTGTGGAAACGGAGAAAATTCATTCTTTGTTTCTATTAACTGCCGAAGGCCCGATTTTCCGACAGCGTCCAGGAACTCAGGAAATGTCATCGGATACATATCGAGGAAACTAACTTTCCCAACGGGAAATGATCGAGGTCGGGACAGCGTTATGCCGATAAGCGAACCTGCGGCGGCAATATGGTATTCCTGCGCCTGTTCGCTGAAATACTTTAATGCATTTAAGGCGTTATTCGAGGCTTGAATTTCGTCAAAGATAATCAGACACTTTCCCGGCTTTATTCCCAGGTTCAGATAGAGAGACAGGTTAGAGATTATCTGTTTTGGATCAAGCTTTTGCCGGAAGAAATCATCAATTGCGGGATCTTCTTCGAAATTGAGGTAGACCACACTTTCATACTCTTTTCTCCCAAGATCTTGCAAAATATACGTCTTTCCAACCTGACGAGCGCCTCTCAGAAGCAAAGGCTTTCGTCTCTGGGACGATTTCCACTCAAGCAAGTTCTTGTAAATATCTCGCTTCATGTAAATCTTTATAGTATATATTTAACAGACATGTCAAGACAATATGGGGGAGTAATTGTGAATATATTCACACAATACGGCTGAATAATGTGATAACGGTCACTAAACATGGGGAGAGAGCGGGGAAGTCCATCAGCAAGTAAATAACTTGATAGTATAGGAATTTCCATTTTTTGATCAATCTTATTAATGTGTTGCCAGGTGGGCGCGGCTTCCCAGCCGCGAACCAGCGGATTACCGGATCGCGGCTGGAAAACCGCTCCTACAGATTGGTTAATTTTTTCGGAGCTTCTTGATGAATAATGTGATAGGTTAATGGTATCAGCTCAATAAATAGGGGATTACATTTTTAAAGTGTTGGTCTCGATCCACGGTAAGCGTTTACTGAACATTGAAATTAGAAATTGAAAATTCGGCCTTTATGCTTTTGTACGACTCGACTGAGCTCACGCCGAAGCCTGTCAACTCGTAAATTCGTTTCATCTCTCCCAAATTTCTAATTTCCAATTTCAAGCCGTGAATGGCTAAGATTCACACAGATGAACGCAGACAGGTTTAAATACAAAGAAATCATGTGACTATACAGGTGGGTAGGCTGAAGGTATTTAGCAAAAAACTAACAACCTTCTACTGTATCAGCTCAATAAATAGGGGATTACATTTTTAAAGTGTTGGTCTCGATCCACGGTAAGCGTTTACTGAATATTGAAATCAGAAAATAGAAATTGGAAATTTGGTCTTCGTGCTTTTGTACTGTTGATGGTGGATTGGGATCATGTGTAACTACTCAACACTATTTATAAGTTTTACCCCTTTCATTACATAATTCAAGCCGGAAATAATGGTAAAAAGGGCAGTTGCCCAATAGACCAGTTCAATCAGCCGATGATTAAAATACAACGGCAAATATCCTGACGCAAGGACAAGAAAGATCGTCATAAATTGAAGCGTTGTATTTACTTTACTCACAAAAGCAGGGCGGATTTCAAGGGAGATCGACATGAGAAAAAGCACTGAAATGCCGAGCAGTATAATAAAATCTCTGCTTACGACGATTACGGTAAGCCAGGGCGGGATCATTCCAAGAACCGATAAAGTCACAAAACAACTAATAATCAAGGCCTTATCGGCCAGTGGATCCATGTATGAACCAAGGACTGTTTTCTGCTTCAATATCCTCGCCAGAAAACCATCGATAGCATCACTGGCGCCTGCTAAAATAAAGACAATAAGAGCGTTAAAAAAAAGCCCCTGGATTAAGAATATAACAAGAACCGGAACAAGGAGTAGTCTTGCCAGGGTCAGAAAATTCGGTATGTTCATATCCTGGAACCACGGAGTCACACAGAATCAGGACCATCAGGAAGAGTTTTAAGGGATTTCTCCACAACTTCATCAACAGCTGTCTCATAAATCTGGCATGCTTTCATCTCAAGCCATCTCCGTGAAAACCCATAATTTCTCTTTATGACCCTGTGGTATGCTTTCCAGAGTGTCTCCCCTGTCTTCGTGCTTCTCAACTCGAATGAGGCTGAAACTATTGTGGGGGCATAAAAATAAACAAAGGAGGTTTTCCGCTCGGTCAGTGTGCAATACATCACGGCATCTACACCTAACAACTCTCCCACGACCACGGGAGGAATCTTTCCCGCCGCGCGTCCTCTCTCATCCCTGTAAATTTGAGAAAGCCTCTCATCAATTATTTCAAACGGTATCTTGGGGTAACCCTTAAAATATAGTTCTTCAAATATCTTTCCCCTCAGAATCAGCGCCGCCTGCGCATCGGATGTCTCGTTTTCAACCGGCAGCACTGCAACAAGCCGTGGGGCACCTTCTCCGTTAGCGGAAATTACCGGAGAAAAATTCTTGTGCCCGCAGCTTGAAACAAGACAGACAACAGCTAATAGAAAAAACACTTCCTTTGTTCTACTTATAAACACTTATACACCTCCATTTCACGGTTCACGGTTCACGGTTCACGGTTCTCAGCTCTATGCTATTTCGACTAACGTCCATTACTTCAAGTGAAAAACAGCCGAAGTTTTTCACGGCAAGTTCATCTGCGAGAGACTGAGCATCCCCCCGCACCTCCATGCCCAGTGTAACTGTGCCCGATTCAATCTTCTTAGGACGAATATTTTTCACACCTCTTAGCTTTGTCTCTAATGCGGATTTAAATCCGACAAAATCGGAATATTTCTTTATTCCATGAACAGTCATGTCAATCATTGTGATGGAACCGGCTTGCTCCAGCCACCCGTCTATAATCTGAGGCATGAGGAGATTTGCCAGCTGAGCGGCCGCTTTTTCCATCGCTTTTGTTCCTCCGGCCAGATCATCCATATCAACAGATGATCCGTGGGTACTCGCCGATGCTATGACAGCCCCGTTATCTGTTCTTATAGCCTTTCCTGTAATACTGGCCCGAAAAGATTTCATTATGGTGCCGGCTATATTCCCTGCACATTTTGTCAAAACTTTACCCACTATTACAAGTTCCGCATCCACACTGTTTCCTATACCAACAGCATACTCATCGCTGTGGGATTTTCCTGCATCGATCCTATCAGTCAGAACCACGCGATCAATAAAACCAAAACCCTCCTCTGCAAACATGGATCGGATAACGCCTTCACAAATGGCAGGTTCCGGCGAATCCCAACTGCGGATGGAATTTGCCTGCCCAATACTCTGTTCCTCAAAGAAAACCAGAATTCTGGGCATCTTCCTGTTTACCTCAACATCGGTTCGACTGAGCTCGCCTAAGTCCGAACCACCGGCACCGGATGCCCGGTGTTTATCTACCCCCCAGCCAACAATCTCTAAGGGATACCAGAAGCTGCAGAATATAATAAAAATCAGTAATTTTTTCAAACAAAATCTCCCCAATCCCGTAGCCGTGCACCGCAGAGAACGCAGAGCTCGCTGAGAAACTATTTTTGTAAGCCAGGAACTAACCCGGAAAAGCCGGAAAAGCTGAAAGGCTTTTGCTGGGTTTCGCACCTCAACCCAACTAATAGCCCATAGATGAGTAGTTACGCACGGACAAACCTGTCTGCGTGCTACGCACACAGGCAGACAAGTTTGTCCATGCCACCCGCCCGCCAGTTAATCCTAAGTTAATTGTTTGATCGTCTCTGCGCTCTCTGCGTTCTCTGCGGTTAACCGCTTTTCAATTTTTCAATTTCTTCTCTGATAATCCTTTCCGCAATCACGGGCACCATTTCTCTGGCAACTCTCTCCGTAATCTCAGACACCTTCTTTACCTCTTCATCATTCAAATCACAACGATCAACGCCCTCCGCTTGACAAACCTCTTCGATAACATCAACCAGGTCGTAAATCCTGTCACTTTCCGTTAATACTTTTCCATTTTTGTTCCCGGTAATCTCAAGACCATCTTCAACAGAAGGAAGTACATCATTCAATTCTATAATATTCTTTACGGGTGTTCCTTCACCTTCCCCTAAGACAGGTCTTTCATCCTTGCGCACGATGGTCTCTCCTTAATTAGGTTCACGGTTCATGGTTGTAGGGGCAATCCTATGTGATTGCCCTGGTTTGCAGGGCAGGCACACAGGCCTGCCCCTACTCCAAAGCCGTTACTTTTCTTGCTCCATCTTTTCAAGTTCACCGTGCAATCTTTCAGCGTTCTTCCTGACGAAATCACGAACTCTGCTGTCCAGTTCATTATAATTATTCAGCGCCTCTTTGAAAGCTAACAGGTCCATCTTACACAGTGAATAGAAAGTCCCATCCTTGGGATTCGGCCAGCGGTCGACAATTACTGCCCCGTGGAGTGGCGGTTTTGTAAAGGGCTTCAATGCCGGCTCCACATGCTGCTCTTCCATGGAAGCCGCCATATCTCCGGCTGTGGTGGAAGCCATGTAATCCTTGGCCAGGGCAGCCACATATATCTCAAGAGTCTTCGCGATCTCTTCCCTGGCGCGGTTGTCGGCAGTCGCTCGCAAAAGGGCATAGTTCTTGATGCCGGAAGCAACGCCCACCCCATAAAAAACCTTCCCGGTATCCTCATCGAAGACACCGCTTCCCTTCAATGTCCACTCCGGCCCCTTCGTGTGGGTCGTTGCGCAACCCACAACAAACAGCAATCCCGCGGCCAGAAGAACA
>JAUWQS010000197.1 GCA_030610915.1 Pseudomonadota bacterium
ATCCAACCTGAGCAGTCAAATCCCTGTTTACAAATGATTATATTTTCTATATACTTTATGACTCGTCATGAAAAGAAGAAATATGTCGAAGGGGAATAAATATGCTGGTTTTAGGGATAGAATCATCCTGCGATGAAACAGCATCTGCCGTGCTTCAGGACGGCAGTTCTCTTTTGTCCAACGTCATCGCCTCCCAGATAGCTGTACACAGTAAATACGGCGGAGTGGTTCCGGAAATTGCGTCTCGAAAGCATATGGAGGCTATTGTTCCGGTTATCCTGCAGGCGCTTTCTGATGCCGGTGTATCTTTAGATGATATCGAGGGCATTGCCGTAACAAGAGGACCCGGTCTGGTCGGGTCTCTTCTAATTGGTGTGTCGGTGGCCAAATCAATGGCCTTCGCAAAGAATATACCTTTTGTGGGCGTGAATCACCTTGAAGGTCACGTAGCATCCGTATTTTTTAACGATGAGAAACCGGCTTTCCCTTTTGTCGCCCTCGTTGTTTCAGGCGGTCATACGAACGTCTATTTTGTGAAAGATTTCCAGAACTTTAATCTTCTGGGGCAAACCAGAGATGACGCCGCCGGAGAGGCCTTAGACAAAGCCGCAAAACTTTTGAACATAGGCTATCCTGGTGGGATGGTAATAGACAGGCTGTCCAGAGGGGGGAATGCTGAATTTATCAAGTTCCCGAGAGCGATGAAAGACAGCATGGATTTCAGCTTCAGTGGACTGAAGACATCGCTTTTAACCTACACCAAGAAAAGGAATTCACCGATCACTAAAGATGAAATGCCGGATGTTGTCGCCAGTTATCAGGAGGCTATCGTGGATGTCCTCGTTGACAAGACCCTCAGAGCAGCCCGGCGCTGTTCAACTTCCCGTGTTGTGGTCACCGGTGGTGTGGCGGCAAACAGCCGGCTGCGGGAGAAATTTTACGAAGAAGCAAAGGCAAACGGGATAGAAATATTCATTCCACCTCCAATTTTGTGCACCGATAATGCGGCGATGATTGCGGTCATTGGCGACAATCTCCTGCAAAGGGGAGAAAGAAATTCTTTTGATATGAACGCTGTCTCCAGGTGGCCGTCACTCCTTGAATTATGAACATAAAAAAAAGATTAAAGAAATTTTATGCCGAGTTTCTCAGCCTGAAGGGTGAACCGAGAGAGATTGCCGCTGGGATGGCGATCGGGGCATTCTTAGGAATCATGCCGATAATACCATTTCATACCGTCCTGATTATTCTTTTAGGCTTTTTGCTGAGGCAGAATATAACAGCAGGTATTCTTAGTTCGTTGATCGTAGCAAATCCAGTTACTATCCCCTTTTTATATACAACCGAATATCACCTGGGAAAGTTTCTCCTGGATGGCAAAGAAAACCAGATCATCTTAAACAACTACGCAATATTTGATATCTTCAATACAGGATTGAACGCTTTCCGTCCCTTGCTCGCAGGCGGCCTTGTCCTGGCGCCTTTCTTTGCCATTGCCGCCTATTTTATAACATACAGGGCTGTGCTGGCGGTCAGAAAAAGGTACGGGGGAATGGTGGGCGATGAGTAGTGAAAATTGTAGTTTGAAGATAATGACAAATCCCAGAAGTATTCTTAAGAAGTTTGAAGTCCGCCCACTCAAGAGACTGGGACAATCCTTCCTTGCAGACAGAAATATTACGGCAAAGATAGTCACGATCTCGGATGTTAAAAGCGACGACATTGTCGTTGAGATAGGCGCCGGTCTGGGATTGATGACAGCCATGATCGCAGGGGAGGCAGGAAAGGTTGTAGCCCTTGAAATAGATAAAAAGATGGTGGATATCTTGCGGAAAGAGCTGAAAAATCTTTCCAATGTGGAAATAGTTCAAACCGATGTCCTGAGATATGATTTTTCTTCAGCCTGCCTTGAATGCCCATCAAAAAAGTTAAAGGTCATCGGTAATATACCTTACAGTATTTCATCACAAATATTGTTCCGTCTAATTGAATTCAGGGATTATATTTCTCAGGCAACCCTGATGTTTCAAAAGGAGGTTGCAGAAAGGATATTGGCGTCTCCTGGAACGAAGAAGTATGGCATACCTTCCGTCATTGCTTCGATGTATACAAAACCCTCGCTTGAAATGACGGTGCCGGCCGGTTGCTTTTATCCAAAACCGAAGGTAGACTCCTGTGTGCTGAGGATGGCTGTACGGGAAAGGCCAATGTTCGACATAAAGAACCCCGGTTTTTTCTTGAAGGTTGTAAAAACAGCCTTTTCGAAAAGGAGGAAAACGCTCCTGAATAATCTGAAAAACTCTGACCTGTTGAACTTATATGAGAAGGATATAGCTGGCGTTCTTGAACTTTTGGGAATAGACAGCAGTAGAAGGGGAGAGACATTAACGGTGGAGGAATTTTGTGAATTGAGTAATGCCATTAATCCGGCATAAAGTTCTTGACAAAGGTATTTCTCTTTGATACACAGCGACAATCGCTTGGATCCGGTTTCGGACTGAGACGAAAGGCAGAAAAACTGTTGAGGTATTAAATTTTAGCCTCCAGCCTTGCGTCCCAGGCTGCGAGGCTTTTTTTGTTATGAGGATTATCAAATCAGTAAAAGAGATGCAGGAATTTTCGGACTCCCTGAGGAACAGAGGAGAGAAAATCGCTTTTGTACCCACGATGGGGTACTTCCACCGTGGCCATTTAAGCCTTATGGATGAAGGGAGAAAATCAGGAGATTGCCTGATCATAAGTATCTATGTGAACCCGACCCAGTTTGGCCCCGGGGAGGATCTTGAGAAATATCCAAGGGATTTTGAAACAGACAGAAAGCTCTCTGAAGAGAGAGGAGTGGATGTGATCTTTTGTCCGTCGAACAGTGAGATGTATCCTGAACATTACCAGACATTTGTTAATGTGGAGGGGGTGACACGCAACTTGTGCGGTCTGTCGAGACCCGATCACTTCAGGGGTGTGACAACGATTTGCGCGAAGCTGTTCAATATTGTCAAACCCCATGTGGCAATATTCGGCAAAAAGGATTTTCAGCAGCTTGTCACTGTGCAAAGGATGGCGGCAGACCTCAATATGGACATTGAGGTTATTGGGATGCCTACTGTGAGAGAATCTGATGGTCTTGCAATGAGCTCCAGAAATACCTACCTGAAGAAGGAAGAAAGAGAGTCCGCTCTCAGTCTGATCCGTTCTATTAAGCTGGCCAAGGAGCTCTATGACAATGGAGAGAGAAAAACAGGCAAGATAATAGAAGAGGCACAAAAATTCATTGAGGAACATCCCTATACAAAGATAGATTACGTGAAGATATGTGATGCCGCCACAATGAATGATATTGAATATATTGAGGGAGAAGCCGTCCTGGCGCTGGCCGTAGAGGTGGGCATAACGAGGCTCATAGACAACTACGTGTTCGGAAATCCCCTGGATATATAGTCAAAATCAAAAAAGGGAGGCGATTAACATGCAGAGATTCATCCTGAAATCAAAGATTCACAGAGCAACGGTGACCGATTCCGATCTCCATTATGAGGGAAGCATTACAATCGACGAAAGGCTTTTAAACAATGCGGATATTTTGCCCTATGAAAAAGTGGACATATATAATATATCCAATGGGGAGAGATTTTCCACTTACGTGATAAAAGGCGAGAAAGATTCCGGCGCTATGTGCGTAAACGGGGCCGCAGCCAGGAAGTGTTTCAGGGGTGATATGATTATCGTAGCGAGTTATGTCATTATGGATGATGTTGATGCAAAGGGTTGGTCTCCGAGATGCGTGCTTGTAGGCGAGGGAAACAGGATTAAAGAAAAAAAATAGTTTCGGGTTTCGGGTTGCGAGTTTCTGGTTGCGGGTTAGGCCCGTAACTTGATAGTATAAGAAATTCTATTTTTCATAGTGTTATTATTTTATCGGCACAATGTAGGGGCGAATCTTGTATTCGCCCTAATCAGGGCGATCACAAGGATCGCCCCTACGAAGAAACAATATAATCACAGCCTGAAAGTCCGCCCGAAGGGCGCTAATTCATCTTTCCGACAACCATTTAAATAATGAAAAAGAAGATTAAATCCACCTTTTTGGCCGGTATTGCCGGTATTATCCCGATAATGCTGACGGCCTATATACTTTTTTTCCTGATAAAGATGATGGATAATCTGCTGAAGATTATCCCGGCCGGATTTCAACCTGACGAATTGCTTCCATTTCATATACCCGGACTTGGCATTATAATCACACTAATATTGATCTTTGTTATCGGCCTTATTATCAAAAGTTACATAGGCAACAAACTTGTCGTGTTAGGTGAATGGTTTGTTGGCAAGATTCCCTTTGTAAGGGGTATTTATCAGGCGTTAAAACAGCTTGTTGATGCTATTTTCGGTGACAAATCCCAGAGCTTTAAAAAGGTGGT
>JAUWQS010000153.1 GCA_030610915.1 Pseudomonadota bacterium
ACATCCTCGATGCTCATTTTCTCGATCTGTGACAGGAAGTGTATCTCAGTTGCGGTCAGGGCTTTTATAACAACGTTCGGGAATCTCTTCTTTATATTCCTGAAAAGAGTTTCAAAGTATCTCAGGTCCGTTTCAGGATTGAGAGCTCCGACTATATGAAGCTCTGTGGCGCCCATTTTTACCGCTTCTTCGGCTTTTTTGAGCACCTCTTGAATGCTCATAAGATATGCATCAGCGTCATCAGCGTCACGGTAGAAAGCGCAAAGGGGACATCTTGAGACGCATACGTTCGTATAATTTATATGCCGGTTGACAACGAACGTCACAATATTTCCATCTTTCCGGTTGATGGAATCCGCAGTTTCCCCAAGTTCATGAAAGTCTAATTCAAAAAGCCCCGCAATCTTTTCTTCCGTCCAATTTTCCACTTTCACATCCAACCCCACACATGGATTTCCGGCAGCGCCACCAGAAAGAACATAGCGATGCCAATAAAGCCGTTTATGGTGAAAAAGGACATATTGATCCGGGAAAAATCATGAGGTTTGATGATATAGTGTTCGCCGATCAGGAGCAGGGAGATGAAGACCATTCCGTAAAAATAGACAGGCGTCAGGCGGGCAGCCACCCCAACGGAAAAAAAACAGATAAGAGTCAGTATATGAAAAAAGATGGAGATATAAAGCGCATTCTTTATGCCGAATCTGGCCGGAATAGAGTGAATGCCCTCTTTCCTGTCAAATTCATAATCAAGACAGGCATAAAGGATGTCAAAACCCGCCACCCAGAAGGCAACTCCCGCCAACAACCAGAGGGGGACACTTTCAAAGACTGGCTTTATCGCCAGCCAGCCGGCAATCGGGGCGATGCCATCCGCAATGCCCAGAAAGATGTGCGTAAACCAGGTAAAACGCTTGGCATAAGAGTAAGCCATGACAATTGCCAGGGCAACGGGTGAGAGACAGAATACGAGACGGTTCAGATTATAAGAGGAGAAGACGAAGACCACCGCCCAGAAGACGATAAATCCACAGACCCAGCGCGGCGTAACCTGCCCGCTGGGCAGCGCCCTTTCTCTGGTGCGAGGATTTCTGGCATCTATCTTCATGTCCACGAGGCGATTAAAGGCCATAGCCACACTTCTCGCGCTGACCATCGCTATTAAGATCCAGAAGAGCTTGTCCCAGGCAGGGATTCCCCTCTGGGCCAGAAATGCCCCCATAAAGGCGAAGGGAAGAGCAAAGACACTATGCTCAAATTTTATCATGTCAAGAGTGATTTTTATTCGTTTAAACACCTGCAGTGTTCTCCAGGTTTAGGCTGAAGGCTGAAGGCTGAAGGCTATTAGGTTGTTTTTCCTACAGCCTACAGCCTAACAGCCTTCAGCCTAACGGCCATGGTTTGATGAGCTCGTGCTCTATGCCGAGGTGGTTCAAAACTCTGCCCACAACAAAGTCCACCATGTCCTGTATCTTTTCAGGCCTGTGATAAAAACCGGGCATGGCCGGCAGTATTGTCGCCCCGGCCCTGGCAAGGCGAAGCATATTTTCAAGGTGGATGGTATTGAGAGGCGTTTCTCTTGGCACCAGGATCAAAGGCCTTTTTTCTTTTAACATCACATCCGCCGCGCGATGGATGACATTGCGCGCCAGACCCTGCGCAACAGCGGCCAGGGTGCCCATCGAACAGGGCATAATAATCATCGCTTTGGCCATGGCGCTTCCGCTGGCCACCGGCGCCCGCCAGTCATCCTCCGCATAGAGAGCTATCTCAGGCGGAAGCATCTCCGATATAGACCCGCCAATCTCCCACTCCCATACCTTCTCTCCTACTTTGCTGACAAGGCACTGGACGGAAAGTCCTTTTTTATACAAATGCTCAATCAACGTCTTGGCATAAATGGCGCCGCTGGCGCCTGTAACGGCAAGGACACAATCTATTTTAGGAGTGTTCACCGCGGAGCTCGCAGAGAGCGCAGAGAAATTAGCCTTGTAAGCCAAGAACTAAAGTCGCTTTGCTCCAATTTTAAATTTTTTCTTTCAGAAGATGAAATCATATCATTTCCCTTTTAAGGAGGTTCAAAGGTATCAGCTCAATAAATAGGGGATTACATTTTTAAAGTGTTGGTCTTGATCCACGGTAAGCGTTTACTGAATATTGAAATTAGAAAATAGAAATTGGAAACTCGGCCTTCATGCTTTTGTACGACTCGACTGAGCTCACGCCGAAGCCTGTCAACTCGTAAATTCGTTTCATCTCTCCCAAATTTCTAATTTCTAATTTCAAGCCGTGAATGGCTAAGATTCACAATCACTTTTACATACCGGAGTTTGCCCCTATTTGTTGAGCTATTACTAATTAACCGTTTACCCGTTCTCACGCAAAGACGCAAGGTACGCAAAGAACAACAAAAGAATACTTTCGCTCCTTTGCGTGAAAGTATTCTTTTTGAAGATGCATTATTTTTCTGTATTTGCATCGACTTTGACGTTGTCGTGGATAGACTGTAAACGGTCATAATCGGGGTTTTTTATCATGGGTTTTTCACCACAAAGAGCACGAAGAACACAAAGAAATTATAAAAGCATTACTTCTAATCTTCGTGCCTCTTCGTGTCCTTCGTGGTTTAATCTTTCCTGATAATTCTGACTGTTTGAAAAAGCGCAGTCTGTGGCCGTGCAAAGTATGGACGTCACTGGAAACTTGACATCGGAGTCGATATATTATAGTTAATTGCAAAGGAGCAAAGGAAAATTTGTGGCGGTGTAGCTCAGATGGTAAGAGCATACGGCTCATATCCGTAGTGTCCGGGGTTCAATTCCCTGCACCGCCACCATAGCAAGCAAAAAACCATATAATCATGAATACCAATATCATTTCCATTATCATACGAGGTATAATCAGATTCAATAACCCGGGAACCTGGTAATGGCATAATGCTTTAATTATATGAGAGCAAAAAAATCCGTTGCCGGATTCACCGGCAACGGATTTTTTTGACTTAGAGTCTGTCATGAAATGAGGAGCTGATAATTATGAAAAGTTGGGATGTACTGATCTATGACACAACTTTAAGGGACGGGACACAGGGAGAACAGATCAATTTTTCAGCGGAGGAAAAGTTGAGAATTTCTCAAAGATTGGATGACATGGGTTTCCACTATATTGAAGGCGGATGGCCGGGATCAAATCCGAAAGATATGCGCTTTTTTGAAATGGCGAAAGATATAAAATTTAAAAGCGCCCGTCTCACAGCATTCGGAAGCACAAGAAGACCCGGCATATCACCTGAGAACTGCCCAAACCTGAGAGCTTTACTTCAGGCGGAAACTCCGGCTGTGGCAATCTTCGGAAAAAGCTGGGATATCCACGCCACTGAAATTCTGGGAGTATCTTTAGAGGAAAACCTTTCAATGATCCGAGAGTCCGTTGAGTACTTAAAATCAAAAGGGAAAGAGGTTATCTATGACGCGGAACACTTCTTTGACGGGCATAAAAATAATCGCCTGTATGCCCTTAAAACCATACAAACCGCCCTTTCCTCCGGCGCCGATATGATTGTCTTATGCGATACCAACGGTGGTACCCTAACCACCGAATTAAATGAAATAATTACCGAAGTAGCCCTGCTCATCCCACCACACCTTCTCGGTATCCACGCTCACAATGATTGTGGACTTGGAGTGGCCAACTCTTTGTCCGCCGTCGATGGAGGCGTAAAAATGGTTCAGGGAACGATAAACGGGTACGGAGAGAGATGTGGGAATGCCGATTTAATTACCACGATCGGTAATCTACAGTTGAAAATGGGGAAAAGGTGCCTGCCGGAAACATCCCTTGTACAGCTTACCAATCTCTCACGCTATATAAGCGATATCGCAAATGTGCCTCCCGTCAATTCAAGACCTTTCGTCGGCAGGAGCGCCTTTGCACATAAAGGCGGTGTTCATGTGAGCGCCATTTCAAAAAACCCTGCCGCCTACGAACATATTGAACCCGAACTGGTCGGAAATCACCGGAGAGTGCTGATTTCAGATCTCGCCGGCAAGAGTAATATAGAATACAAAGCAAGGGAACTGAGTATCTCTCTCGGTAAAGATAATTCTATCAGTAGAAAAATCGTCCAGGAGATAAAAAATATGGAGGATCGGGGATACCAGTTTGATGCCGCTGAAGGATCACTTGCTCTGTTGATAAAAAAAGCGACAGGCGAATTCAGGGAACCGTTTATTCTTGAGTCTTTTCGCGTCATCGACGAAAAAACGAGAGAAGATTCATCCTGTTCTCAAGCCATGATTAAGATATCGGTGGGCGATGAAGAGGAGATAACCGCCGCGGAGGGAAATGGCCCCGTCAATGCTCTGGACAATGCCTTGAGAAAAGCGTTAAGTAAATTCTACCCTGAAATCCACGAGATGCATCTCGTGGATTTTAAAGTGAGAATCATAGAAGAGAGTGAGGGAACATCGGCAAAAGTAAGAGTTCTGGTAGAATCAAGGGATAAAAACGAAAGCTGGAACACAATCGGTGTATCCGAAAACATCATCGAGGCAAGCTGGCATGCCCTGGTAGACAGTGTCCAATATAAGCTCAGTAAAAGGTTTTGAGTTTTGGGTTCCTCCAGCTTGCCCGGGTTAGTCCCTTAGTCGTGAAATTCGTGTAAAAATGGCAAAAGAATTCGATACGTCCACGAATTACACTAAGTTAGGAACTTCCCTGAAAATAAACTACCAAATCTCAAATATGGGTTCAGAGGTTCAGGGTTCAGAGGTTCAGAGGTTAAAACCCTTGAACCTTTGAACCCTATATTACCAGATTATTACAGGGTGTTATGAGATTATTTGGGTAGAATATTATAAGGAAACTCCCTTACACGAAATATAAAGATACGTTTTGTTTGTGAAATTCGTGAAATTCGTGAAATTCGTGGATAGGTTTTTAGCTCTTCCGGCTTGTCCGGGTTAGGATCACAGAAGCGGTCATCAAAGCAGCAAGCGAAACGACTTTAGCTCTTGGCTTACAAAAATAGTTTCTCTGCGCTCTCTGCGGTGAACGGGCTTATGAAAAAAAATGGTTGACATTTACTTCATTTTGTTTTAAGAAATTACAATTCAATTAAATTCTGGAGGATTTCAGAGGTGACCTGCGGTGTAAAAAGAGGTTTAGGTTTGTTAGACTTAAGCGGCCTTTTGCGTTTGTCGGGC
>JAUWQS010000144.1 GCA_030610915.1 Pseudomonadota bacterium
GAGATACATAGCGATTCGTTCGATTCCATAGGTTATTTCAGCGCATACAGGATTCAGATCTATACCTCCCACCTGCTGAAAGTAGGTAAACTGGGTTATTTCCATCCCGTCGAGCCAGACCTCCCATCCCAAACCCCAGGCACCCAGAGTGGGAGATTCCCAGTCATCTTCTACAAAGCGTATGTCATGATCAAGTGTGTTTACTCCGAAGCTTCTCAGCGAATCAAGGTAGATATCCTGTATGTCAAGTGGTGACGGCTTCATGATAACCTGATACTGGTAATAGTGCTGGAGTCTATTCGGATTCTCTCCGTACCTGCCGTCAGTGGGTCTACGGGAAGGCTCAACATATGCGACATTCCATGGTTCCGGGCCGAGAGTCCTGAGAAAGGTTGCGGGATTGAATGTCCCTGCTCCTACCTCAATATCATATGGCTGCTGGATAATGCATCCCTGATCTGCCCAGTATTTTTCAAGGGCAAATATCAATTCCTGAAATGTCACTTTCCCTCCCCGAATATAAAAAACATTTGTAGCTACTCAGGTTGATTAGGCTGTTAGATTACAGACTAACATACAGCCTACAGCCAGAATAGTTATGCACGGACAAACGAGTTTGTCCATGCCACCCGTCCACTATTTCATTTTAAATACTGATATTTACATTTCCTTTAGCCTATCTACCTAACCCGGACAAGCCGGAAAAGCTCAAAGTTCGAAGCTGAAAGCCCAAAGCAAAAAACAGAGCATCGCTATAAGTTTGAGGCATTCGCAAAAAGTCCACACAGTGTCATTCTGAGGAGCTCCTCGCTCATGTCATTCTGAGGAGCGAAGCGACGAAGAATCTGTGGCTCAGGATAAACTCCGCTACGAAGAATCTCAATGATATTAGATTCTTCGCTATTGCTCAGACGCTGTCCTGAGCGAAGCGAAGGAATGACAGCGGATATGACAACAAATTCTTTTGCCATTTTTACGCGAATTTCACAACTAAGGAACCAAACGATTAAAATTAACATTGTGAATGATCTATGTCAATGTGAAAAATCCGGCATTGTCTATAATGGTCTTACGTCTGAACGTTTACAATCAAATCCCCATTTCTTTGATCTGTTTGAGCACATTTAGAGATTTCAGCTCCTTTCCCAGAATATGCCGGATGAAGCGGTTAAGGATCTCTCTGATCTCGAATGCGGCTTGTTCAGAAAGTCTCAATCGGTCAATCTTGTCAATCCCCATCTTTTCCCCCATGAGGAGTGTCTTGATTGTTCCAAGGGAAACCGGAAATGAGTCCCGATTGTTGAAGCTGCACCTGGGACATTTTATCCCCCCGTCGGCCGGATTGAACATAAAGGACATATCGCAATACGCACTTAGGTCGTCAACGGGTGTCCTGCAGGCAGTGCACCTATCTAAGACCGGCTCAAATCCTGTAAGTTTCAGCAACTGTAATTCAAAGAGACTCATCATTGTCTCTGAACCGTTTCCGGTCTCAAGAAGTCCAAGAAAATCATGCAACAATTGAAACAAGTTCCGGTTTTTTTTGCCTTCCCTTGTAAACTGATTAACAAGATCAACAAAATAGGATGCGATAAGAGTCCCTTCCATATCTGATCTGATGCCGGAATAATAGTTTGTCACGTCACAACCTTCAACCAGTGCGAGTCCTCCTCTTCTGCTCCTGGAAAAGAGAATATTGGAGCAGGAAAACAATTCAAAGGCGTTAGGGAATCTCTTTTTGCTGCGCCTGGCTCCCTTTGCAATCCCCTTCAGCTTGCCGAAATTATCTGTATAGAAGGTTATAATCCTGTCAGATTCTTCATAATCCAGAGAACGGAGAACGATAGCAGAAGCCTTATTGCTGGTTCTCGGAATCATATCTTTAACTGCTCAGGTTCACGGTTCAAGTTCGTAGGGTTGATTAAGGAGCGTAATAATGTAAATATTAAATTTTAAAATGAAAAACGTAAAATGCAGACCTTGTCAAGTGGTCGAGTGGTCAAGTAGTTGGTATTATTCAAGTTATGAAGTGCCTAAAGTGAGCTAAAGTTAAGGAATGGACGTATCGGCGCTGCCAATTCCAGAGGTGAATTAATGGAGCGAAGCAACTCCTTTAACTTTAGGCACTTTAATATACTTTAGCTCACTTTAGGCACTTATTTGTGTAATGTATTGAATTGTTGGTGATTTTTTCCCACTCGACTACTTTCCCACTCGACTATTTAACGAGGTCTGAAAATGAAAAAACACCCTGCATTTCTCATTTCTCATTTCTCATTTTAGTATTTTCATTTTTCAGTTTTCGGTGGATTCGCTTCGCTTAATCCACCCTACACCCTGAACCATAGTTATATCAATAATTTCAGAAAGATAGTTGCCAGACCGAGAAAGGACAAAAATCCAAAGGCATCTGTCAAGCCGGTAACAAACATATTGGAGCAGAGGGCAGGATCGATTCTCAACCATTTCAAACTCAGAGGTATTAATGTTCCTATCAACGTGCCCCAAAAAATGTTAATTATCATCGCCAGGCCAAGCACAACGCCCAATACAGGCATGCCTTTCCAGAGATAACCTATGATTCCGGTAACTACACCTACTGCCACACCGTTTGATAGACCTACGAATATCTGTGTGTAAAGGACTTTTTTCGAATTTTCAAAGGTTATCTCTCCCAGGGCCAGACCCCTTACGATCAAGGCAATAGACTGGGCTCCCGCATTTCCGCCAAGCCCTGCCACCACAGGCATAAAGACAACCAGGGCCACCAGCATCTTGATTGTATCTTCAAAAAATCCGATCACAAAAGCAGAAAAAGAGGCCGTGAGGAGATTCAGGTAAAGCCACGGCAGCCTTCTTTTTATAGCCTGAGCGGGGTTGCTGAAAACACTATCATCTTCACCCAGACCTGCCATCCTGTAAAGGTCTTCTGATGTCTCCTCTTCTATGACATCAACTACGTCATCTACGGTGATCCTTCCTATCAATTTGTCCTCATGATCAACAACAGGAAGAGAGACAAGGTCATACTTCCCAAACATTCTGGCAACCTCTTCCTGATCCACATCAACGTGAACGCTCGGCATGTTTTTATCCATGACTTCGGACACCGAAATGTTCGGTTTGGTCGTGACGAGTTGTTGGAGAGGCACTGTCCCGATCAGCCTGTTTTCTTTGTCTATAATGAATACATTGTAGATGTTTTCAATCTCTTCTGATTCCGATGCCTTGATAACGGCCTGAATGGCATCCCGGATAGTGGCTCCCTCCCGAACAGAGGAAAGTTCCGACTGCATGATGCCGCCGGCGCTGTCCTCTTTATATTTCAGGAGTTGCTTCACATCCTCGGAATCCTCCGGTTCGATTCCTTCAAGGACAGCCCTGGCCTGCTCATCGGAGAGATCGGCGATCAGATCGGCGGCGTCATCCGACTTCATTTCATCGACGATCTCGGTCAGTTTTTTGTCGGAGATGTCTTCTAATATCTGTTCCCTGGAAACGTCGCTCAACTCCAAAATGACGTCAGAGGCCTTCTCAATATCCAGCAAAGCAAATAGACGGATCTTCTCTTCCTCTCTCAGATGATCGATCAGATCAGCAATATCAGCAGGGTGGAGTCGCGTGAAGAGATCGATAATATCGAACTCCCTCTTGAGGTCGATCCACTCCCTCAACTGTTGAAGATATCTTGCTTGCTCCGTCTTTTCCTTTTTCATAGTAAAAACCGCGTGGAGGCAAAAAAGTGGTCAGTGGTCAGTGGTCAGAAAATACTGTTCACTGACCACTGACCTTCAGCCTTCAGCCTAAACAACCTAATGAAATCGTTTGTGGTCTTTTCCCACTCGACTACTTTCCCACTCGACTATTTAACGAGGTCTGTAATGATGACGGTTTCGTAAAAAGCCGAAATTGCTCCCTCTCCCCCGACAGGAGGGTTAGAGTGATGGTGAATAGAAAGTTATTTCACTCACTTACATCCCCCTCCCTTTAATCCCCTTCCTTTAGGGGAGAAAAGAAATCTGACTTCCAAGTAACTTACACGAAATCGCACCCAGTAAGTGACTACGTCGGGCGAGACGCCCGACCTACTGCGGGGAAAAATACCGACCAGCCGCAGGACAGGCATCCTTCCTGTCTATAAAAATGAATGTGACCTGGCATTAGATTCAAGTTTCTTCCCATTACAATGCCGTAAAACGGCATAGCGGAGCTTTTTACGAGATCACCAATGATAATATAAGCCTCGGAATCTGTCAACAGATTGAATGAAACCCTGAACACGCAGCCCCATATACTGACCTGCAATTCCTGGTATCCTCCCGAAAAGGCAATAATTATACATAATGGGTATCAGCTCAATGAATAGCGGAAGGCATATGGCAGAAGCATGTAGCGGAAGGCTTCAGCCTTCCATGTGCTTCAGTCATACTGTGTTACGTGAATATGGAGACATGAAGGTCTCCACTACAGGGGGGGGCTGCGCAAAGCTCAAAGGCGTAACCTCTACGCCCAAACCCCGCTTCCGGAAGATAGAGGCGGCTACGTGTCTGGACTTGCCCCTATTTATTGAGCTATTACACTTCTTTCTTCTGACCCACCGATTTCATCGATTCATCCCCGTATCATTCAAAACAAATCTTACAGGAACATCGACACGCATGGTTACAGGATACCCCATCCTTCTTGCCGGTTCAAATTTCCATTTCTTGACCGCCTTCAGAGCTGATCTGTCCAGAATGTTGTGCCCCGATGACTTTTTTGTCTCCAACGCCCCAACACTGCCGTCAACAAGTATCTCCGCCGAAATCAGCACGACGCCCTCGTACCCTCTCCTGCGGGCAACGGACGGATAGATGGGAGGTGTGTTTTCATTGTACCGCGGCACGGCCATGATCACCTTTGCCACCTCTGTGCCTTCTCTCGCCGGAGCGGCAGGCGGCGGAGTTGTTGCCCCGATAGACGGAGCGGCGTTTGAAGAAGCCTCAAGTCTCTCCGGTAAAGGTGATTCTATTATCTCCTTTTTGGGGGATATCGGCCTGCTCCGTTTATCCGGCTTGATTATCTTCCTTTCTTTCCTGACCACTTTCTTTACAGGAGGGACCACAGATGGCTTTTTCACCTCCATAGTATCGGCCGTGACCACAGATATCTCAAGATGACCATGTTTTTCTGCCTTAAAACTGAGGGGACGCGGAGCAATAAGAGGCATGTGAGTAAAGACAATCCCGGCATGGATGGCCAGCGCAATCATGGCCGCAAAAAGAAAATCCTTTTCAAATGTCACTCTTTCCATTTTGTTTCCAGTGACAGATTGACAATTCCGGATTTTCTAACCACATCCATAACCGAGATGACCAGTTCATAAGATGCTCTTTTATCTCCTGTAATAATGACTTTTTTATC
>JAUWQS010000036.1 GCA_030610915.1 Pseudomonadota bacterium
AGGAGATTCTGTAAGAAAGATTTACACAAAACATTGACGCAAACCTGCCACTTTGGTATTGCAGTCAACAAGGGGATTGGATGAAGGTATAAGTGGTAAAGTTATTTCCGGATTAGGTGGCAGTTTTCGCCGGAATATGCATTCAGGCAGGATTTTAGTCAATATTATAACTCTCCACGGTATACACGTTTAATATTTTGGAGAATGGTTGACGGTATAAAATCTTTAAAATGTTCACTTCCATAAGTTTTATTTGTTTTATTGAACAGGCCCGCGTATTCGATAATATTGTCACCACTTATACTAGCTACAAAGACAAAGTCCCTATTTTTATACCATTCTAACGCAATATTTCCATTAGGTTCAGGCACAATGTCTGGCATCTGGTACGTAATAGGCAATAGTTTAAGAAACTTAGTGGCTTCGGTAAGTGCTTTTCGATACAGTGGTATCGAATCATAACCATCCCAATTATCTATTGAACATTCTATAAATACTCCCCTAAGGGTTTTTAAAGTCTCCAATAATTCCTTATTTTTTGTAAGTTCTTCATATTCATGGAGATGGCCTATCGCACCTTTCTCTATAAACGGATAGGATTTACCTTCATTCTCTTCCTTGAACAACTCAATGCCCCATGAGATACTTTGCAGAGGTAATTTTGCAACTTCAAAGGATGTACTGTATGGAGAAAAAGAGCTTGTATCAGAAATGCTCAGTAAACGAGCATAAGTCTGATTTTCTCTGAAACTATTTGCTTTAAAGAAATAACCAAAGCGTTCTTTGTGTTCATCACAGACGTCGTCTTCGAAAATTTTATCTTTTTCAAGGTAATAATCCGCAGAAATCACATCATCGATTGAAGCGTTATTTTCTTGTTGATATAATTCAAAATGCCTATCCATAATTATTCCAAAGAGTATTTTGTCAAAATTTCATTTAAGTGTTTAGGAATGTTCGCAAAAAACTTTTTTATTTCTGGTGAGTCGAATTGTTTATCAGAGTCTTCGTCTGACGACAATGTATTTAGATCGTTTGTAAATAGAACAATTGGAATGATTGTTTCAGCTTTCAATCCAGTCGATCTTATTCTAACCCATGAGTTTATTTTGTAATTTAGCCATTGATATTTCTTCAAAGTATGGATCTCGAATTGTCCTACATTATCAAAAGGGCGGCCTTCTTGTTTGAGCTCCTCTTTACAAAAATTATCAACAATATATCTTGACGGATTGTTTATTTCTGATGCTCGATCTGTAACAAATGCTAATCTCTGAACTCTTAAATCAAAATGTTCCTGAAACTCGCTAAAAAAGTCAGCCACGATCTTTGAAAAATCTTTTTCTTCTAATATTTCAGCTTCGTGTATAAATGGATTAACATAAAACAAGTCAGTTCTTGCCAGCGATAGATTTAATTTCCATTTGTCATCTGCTGAAGAGGCTTGGATACGAGGTATATCAGCTGGAGCATCTTGAGGTATTGGTAGAGAACTGGGGTTTCCATCCAATACACTACCCAATGATTCGTCAATAAAGTTCAGAAACTTTAGAGAACTAGTTATGTTCAAATCCGGGGTAAATATTGAAGCCTGCAACCTCGTTATTCGAAATCTTTGCATTCTCGACATCTCTTCAAGTTAGATAAAGGATAGGCTCTATTCCTGACACAGAACGAGCCTCGTTGTCAATCTATATTTGAATTAATGATTCTGTTGACTTATGCGTAGCCTTCCTTTTTCTCCCATTCTCTTGCAGCGTCTTCCGTGGTACAACGTCCAACCTGGGAAATATGACCTTTTGGCCATTTCTGATTATGTTCTTGCTCTCGGCGTTCCAGGTCTTCAGTTATTCCCCCATGGACAACTTTGTTGCCCACCTTAAACTTGTATTTGTAAGTGTTTCTTGGTTTTCCCATATCAAACCTCCCTTAATAAATAATAGCCTTTAACAGACGGGTATACTTTTATATCTGAAGGTCATCAGCATAGGTATAAGAAATGATCTGACCATCATCGGTCTCCTTGTAGCCCTTCTCTTTGTGTGAGAAATCTTTAATGGCTGCTGCGCCAACATCATGAAAATGTTCCTTAACCTCAATCAAAGTCTTTATCTCGGAATTTGAAAATACAGATAAGTCAGGTTTCTTCTCTGCGTCAAGCCTTTCACCAACATATTCCCCATAATCAACCTCATCGGCACTAATTGACTTTTCTTCATTTTCCAGAGTTGCAAAATAGTATGCATATTTATCAGGCACAGGGCCAAATTTGAGATGAACATATCTAACGCCAGTGATCGACGTGGCATACTCTTTATAGTGTTTAAAGTCGGCATAAAACAAAAGCTTGCAAAGTTTTGTTTTAAAGACACCATCTACGCAAAAGAAAATAATGGCCTGGAAAAGCTTATCAATATCGAGCCCTTTAAAACCACTAAGAATGTCCGGCTTGTATTTACCAAAATGCTTTGAATAAATAACCGGGAATGACTCTGCTTCTTCAACTGTATTTTTTAGTAATTCGACAATTCCTTCTCGCTTTTCTTCGGGCAGAAAATCACCTTGCAGCTCAATAAGATTTAGTAAATTCTGAGGGTTTTTAACCATTTGTAAAATAGTGTTGTGAGTATCATCCTGCAGAGCCCCATTCTCGTAACGGCTAAGAGTTACTTCTCCCCAGCCCAGGAGTTTGCATAATTCCTTTTGGGTTAATCCGTATCTCTGCCTTAGATCCCGAATCTCTTCAGGCTGCATCATTCCATAACGGCGACGATATTCTTTATATGCCAAAAATAAAGGATCGTGTTTTGAATTAGGGTCTTCAAACTCAGAACCACATTTAAGACACTTGTAATATTCTACAGGAACGTTTATTTTCTCATTCTTTACAATGATTTCTTCAGTAGTTTTAACATATTTTAAATCCGTTCTTTCTTCGCAACTTGGACAAATATTTTCCATGATTTTTACCTCCCCTGTTCCTGTTATTTGTAGGGGTAACAAAGTGGGTGCTCTGCGGCATGAAATGATATGCACTTCGCAATTTTATCAGAACCAACTTCCGCGATCTTCAATTTGATATATACATCCCGGTCTGCAATTTCCCTCCCAAACACCCAAATGTCACCCGGCCTATCGTGATCGGGCTGTGGCCCCTGGCAATAATCTGTCACCGATAAACCGAGTATTTCAATCTTGCAATCCTCCTTTGTTAATCCTAAATCAGCCAGAGACTTCTGATGGACACGGCGATCCACGACATAAAGTCCTCCTTCCTGAACCAACCCCTTGAATTCCTTCAGAAAAAGCGCCAATTTTAACTGAGATAGGTCAACCAAATATTGCCTCCGACTGGTAAAATTTGAACAGAGTATATATCATATGATAAATTTGTCAAGAAATATTTTATCATATGATAAAAGCAATAAACGTTGATCCAGAAAACTGTGGCATAGCCATGTATTGCCAGAACCATCAGTTCAATATATCGATAAGTCTTGAGATAATTAGGGTAATGGTCGGAAGCAGGCGCAGGGAGTTGATTTTCCCTGCAGCATCCCCTTTTTATTGACATCTACTCCTTTTCGATACTATATACAATCTCATCATAGCTCCCTCAAATCGGACGATCAGGGATTATTGGTGATGAGGCGAGCCGCAATAAACGCGCACATAAACGCGCATAAACAGGCATAAAAAACGGACGAAGGCGGGAATGGTTACTGGGAAGTGCTTGAAATATTAGCAGATACGGGGATGTAATGAATTTAAGAAAGACGCAATAGTGCTTCATGATATATATGGGAAACACAGGTATATTTTATCAGAAATAAGTTCATGCAGGAGTTTCCAACTAAAAGTTCCCATTATGGGAACATAGTTCTTGACTTATGATAGGGAACAGATTACGATATGCATGTCATAAAACGGGAACCATTAATCGAGTTTTACAACCAGCCGCAATACAATGACGCAAAAGGGCCGTTGGATGCCTGGTTCTACGAAGCGAAAAAGGCGGATTGGAAATCGTGGACGGATATAAAAAAACAGTACGGTTCTGCAAGCCCTTTAAAAGGCAGCAGGGTGGTGTTTAACATTGGGGGGAATAAGTACAGGTTAGTGGTAAAAATCAATTATCCCACAAAAACCGTATTTATACGTTTTATAGGAACGCATAAAGATTATGATACAATAGATGCGGAGGTGATCTGATGCATAACCGACTTATAAAGACAGAAAAAGATTACAACCTCGCACTTTCTCGAATTGAAGAGCTGATGGATGCCAATAAGAATACGTCTGAGGCGGATGAACTTGAATTATTAGTAGCGCTTGTCGAAATGTATGAGGACAAACATTATCCTATGGATATGCCTGATCCGGTTGATGCAATAAAGTTTCGAATGGAACAACTTGGCATTAACCAGCAGGGACTTGTGCCATTTATTGGGAGCAGGAGTAAGGTTTCCGAGGTGCTTAATAGAAAAAAATCTCTCACGCTTGCAATGATGAGAGCCTTACACAATGGATTGGGGGTCCCGGCCGATATTTTGCTCCAGACACCCGGCACTGATTTTCCCTGCAACATACCGGAAGTAGATTGGAGCAGGTTTCCTGTAGTAGAGATGGCCAAGCTATGCTGGCTTCCTAAGATAGCGGATTTAAAAGGAAGATCTGAGGAACTTATGCGGGATTTGATCAAAAAAGCAGGAGGATTACAAGCACTACCCGCAGCCCTCTTCAGTAAAGGTGCGAGCGCACGATATAATTCGAAGATGGATTCATACGCCTTAGCTGCCTGGTGCCTCAGGGTTTTGAGTATTGCTCATGAAAACCCTCTGGAGCACAAATATAAAAAGGGATCACTTAACTCGACAACCCTGAATGATATCGCAAAATTGAGCTTTTTTGACAATGGGCCGGTGCTTGCAAAAGAATACCTGGGAAAACAAGGGATACATTTTATTGTTGTTCCTCATCTGTCGAAGACCTATCTCGATGGCGCCGCAATGTTGCTGCCTGATGAAACCCCGGTGGTTGCTCTGACCCTGCGATATGACCGGATTGATAATTTCTGGTTTTGCCTTCTTCATGAACTGGTGCATATAGCGAAGCATTTATCTGTTGAAAACGAAATTATTGTTGACGATTTTGATCTTCGCGGCCATGAGGCGGAAATTGAGGATGAAAAGGAAAAAGAGGCCGATGAAATGGCAATGGAAGCTTTGATTCCCCAAAAAATATGGAACAAAAGCCGGATCCTGGATAAAGCGACTGCATCACAAATTGAATCAGTTGCCGAGCAGCTCAAAATACATCCTGCAATCATCGCTGGTCGAATAAGATTTGAGAAAAAGAACTACAGACTTTTGTCCAGATATGTGGGAAATAAAGAGATACGCAAACAATTTATGGAATCCAGCACAGCGGCATAAAGATAAAAAGGAATTCAGCTATCGATTTGTTGTCCGTAGTTAAACGCGCATAAACAGGCATAAAAAGGCGGGGAAAGACGGAGGGGGTCTGAGAAATACTTGTAATATTAAGTAGTAACAGGGAATGCAATAAATTTGAGAAAGGCGCATTACAGTGGTTCAATCCATTTGATTTCTTTAACGGGAAGATGCGCATATCCCCACAAAAGCCCCTATAAAAACCCCCATAAAACCAAAAGCGGTTCTGCCTGAAAATCTGTATAAAAACCTGCCTGAAGATTTGCCTGTAATACAGAAGCAGATAATTGAAAATGTGTTGATTAATCCGAAATTACGTACGAACTTGCGGATATTGCAGGAAAAACCAGAGAATTAAAATGATACCTTCAGTTCTGGCTCAACATGTAAGGCAGGGTGTAGAAGATTTTCTGAGAACAACATTCCCTGTATCCACGCCTTTTTTCAATGGTCTCATAGAAAATCTGCTTAAGGAAAATGGGGGGATTTTCAAAGGCCCCTATTTGTCTATCCAGTTGCCCTTCCGTCAGGGTAAGAAAGGGTCTGACTTTTTTCCAAAAATCCCCTTTAATTTTACCCCATTTCTTCATCAGGAAAAGGCATTTGAGCGCCTCTCAGGCATGAAGCCGCGCTCGACTATCGTGGCAACGGGCACCGGATCAGGAAAGACGGAGTGTTTCCTTTACCCCATACTGGAACATTGCCACAGGCACCGGGGAGAAGAAGGAATCAAGGCGGTCGTCATCTATCCCATGAATGCCCTGGCCACTGATCAGGCGGGGCGAATCGCAAAGATCATCTGGAATAATGAACACCTCAGGGGACATGTTACGGCCGGTCTTTATGTCGGACAAAGCGAACGTGAACCGTGCAGGGTGATGAGTTCGGACAGCATCATTACAAATAAGGATACGATGCGTCTCCAACCCCCGGATATTCTGCTCACAAACTACAAGATGTTGGACTATCTCCTTGTGAGGGCGAAGGATTTCCCGCTTTGGAAACGAAACGGGCCGGAGACACTGCGCTTTCTCGTTGTCGATGAACTGCATACCTTCGACGGCGCTCAGGGCACTGATCTGGCCTGTCTCTTGCGCCGCCTCAAGGCAAGGCTTCGTACGCCACAGGAGTTTGTCTGCTGTGTTGGAACTTCGGCAACCCTGGGTGGCGAAGCTGAACAGGATAGCCTTCTGGATTATGCCGGAAAGATATTCGGTGAGTCCTTTGAAGAGAGTGCAACAATCAATGAACTGCGACTCAGCGCCGGGGAATTTCTGGAGCGAAGTCTCATTTCGCGAATCGATATTGTTTCTGAGGACGAAAAGGGCAAGCTCGATCCTGAGTCATACGATGGGTACAGAGAATATATTCGGGCGCAGCACAAACTGTGGCTTGGCGCAGAGATACCTGAAGAAGATTTTGAAAAAGATGAATGGCGTGTTGATCTTTGTGAAAAGCTTCGAAGCCATCTTTTCTTTCAGAATCTCCTCAAAGTGCTTGGTGGGGGTACTCGTGGTTATGATGATATTCTTGGTGAACTGGAAAAGGTAACGCCCGGATTTCAGAATGCTGAGTCCAGCTATAAAACAAATCTTCTAAACAGCATGCTTGCACTCATATCAGAGGCACGCTTATGGAAAGACGAAAACGAAAATTCTACAGAACCTTTCTTGCATGTCCGCTTGCAATACTGGCTGAGGGAACTGCGCCGGATGGTGGGAGAGGTATCCCAAAAACCCCGCCTGCGATTTGCGGATGACCTTAACGAAGAACAATTGCAGGTTCATTTGCCTGTTGTGCATTGTCGCGAGTGCGGAAGCGTTGGGTGGACCGGATTGAAGCGGCAGCATGATTCTAGGGTGAGTACGGATCTGCAGTCCTTTTACATCGGTTTTTTCAGCGATGATCCCAAAGTGCTCTTTCTCTTTCCGGAGGAAGGGGATATCCATAAGCTGGGATTGGACGGCGATTCATACTATTTTTGTACTTCCTGCCTGTATCTTACCTCACAGGCGAAACCTGAAAATTGCCCTGAGTGTAACCACAAAGACATTATTCGTGTCTTTGCTCCGAATACGCGTGTGCGTCGCAAAAATAGAATGATCGCTTTGCATAATTGTCCGTTTTGCGGAGGGGTCAACAGTCTTACTCTTATAGGTTCCAGGGCGGCGAGCCTGACCAGCGTAGCGATCTCACAGCTTTTTTCATCAAGCTTCAACGACGACAAAAAGCTGCTTACCTTTTCGGATTCTGTCCAGGATGCCGCTCACAGGGCCGGATTTTTTGCCGGGCGAACCTATCGATTTAATTTTCGAAGTGCTCTTCAGAAGTTTGTGTCTGATGAGGGTAAGGGTCAAACACTGGCTGAATTACCTGGCGCATTTATTCGTTACTGGTCCGACCGTATGGATAAAAATACCTACGTCGCCACCTTTTTAGCGCCCAACATGGCATGGTTCCGGGACTATAGCTATCTGGAAAAAAATGGTCGCTTGCCGGAAGGTTCCACTTTACGCACTTATGTGGACAGACGCATAGGTGGGAAATATACAGTGAGTATGGTTTCAGCGCGCGGATCGGCCGTACGCTGGAAAAGACGGGTTCTTCCGTGGCACATGTTGATGCGAAGCTTCTTGATGAAATAACAGACCTGCTTCTTGAGATGTTGCGAAACGAGATAGGAGAGATGCGTGGTCTCAATGAAATGCCCCTTCGGCGCTTTCTCGCGGGCTTCTTTGTTCATCTAAAGAACAATGGCGCCATCCTGTATCCGGTACTAAAGGGCTATATTGAAAGCTGGGGGAATACTTACAGAATCACCCAACGACACATCAAATGGATGCCTAATTTTGGTCCCAGCACTCGGGCGCCGGTGTTTCTGACAACAAAGAGCGATACACGCTTTGATCAGCTATTAAGCAGATCAGCAAACCGAAAGACATGGTATCAATCCTGGGCAGATAAGTGTTTTACTCAGATTAATCCCCTGATCAGCGCCATTACTGACAGATTATATGAACTTGTTCTAAAGACATTGGTGGATAAAGAGCTTTTGGAAGAAAGACAGGTCAGGAATGATCGGGTGTGGGGGATAAAACCTGAGGCCTTGAGGGTCAGTGATCAGGTAATTCAGTTTCAATGTCGCCGTTGCAGCCACAACGTTTCAGTGTCTGTTTCTGAACGGGATTCATGGGACGGCGCACCCTGTCTGCGTTTTCACTGTAGCGGCATTTATGAGGAGCAGGAGGCACGTGCTGATTATTATGGAAAGCTATACGCGACAGGCGACGTAGAACGAGTATTCGCAAGGAAACACACGGGTTTGCTAACACGTGAAGACAGGGAGGATCTGGAAACACGATTCAAATCCGGTGACGGAGAAAACCGGAATCCCTGTAATCCAAATATCCTTTCCTGTACGCCGACCCTGGAGCTGGGGATTGATATCGGTGATCTATCGTCGCTTATACTCTGTTCAGTTCCGCCTGCACAGGCCAATTATCTGCAGCGTATCGGCCGCGCGGGCCGCCGTGACGGAAATGCTCTGAATGTTACCGTTGCCAATGCAAGGCCGCATGACCTCTATTTTTTTGCGGACCCCGAAGAAATGATTGCCGGTCGTATCGATACGCCGGATGTATTTTTGAACGCGTCGGCCGTTCTGGAGAGACAATTAACCGCGTTTTGTTTTGACCGCTGGGTGGAATCAGGCATTACCGAAGCTGCCTTACCCGCCAGGATTGGACAGGTTTTAAGCAAGCTGCAGCCTGTTGATTATCGGAGATTTCCCCACAACTTTCTCCGCTTTATTGAAAACAGTCAGACCGATTTGTTTGATAGTTTTGTAGAGATATTTTCAGAAACGCTAACCGGTGAGTCTGTTGAGCATCTGAAGGTTTTTGTTGAAGGAGATAGCGCATGGGAGGACAGTCTGCGATACAAGATCATGACAGGTCTTTACACCCTTCATTCTGAACGTGAATCCCTGCGCAAGAAGATCCGTACCCTGAACAGCAAGATACGTAAAAAAGGAAAAGACCCTGCCAGGGATCGCAAATATGAAGAGGAACTTGGTGATCTGAAGCGTGAAAAAAGCGCCCTTCAGTCTCTTGTTTCCGGGATCAATAGCCGTGACACATTGAATTTTTTCACCGACGAAGGACTCATTCCAAATTACGCGTTTCCGGAGGCAGGTGTAATGCTGCGCTCAGTTATTTATAGGAAAAAGGAGCAGGCACAGGAAGGCGGTAGAAATTACGATGTCTGGACCTACGAGTACGAAAGGCCTGCGGTAAGCACGATCGATGAGCTGGCCCCGGACAGCCACTTTTATGCCGGTGGGCGTAAGGTTAAGGTGGATCAGGTAGATATGGAGCTGTCGGAGGTGCAAACATGGCGTTTTTGCAACGACTGCTCTCATATGGAGTTGCTTGGAAAAGAAGAGGAAAAAACAGTTTGTCCCCGTTGCGGAAGCGCTCTCTGGTCTGACGAAGGACAGCTACGCCGGATGCTCCGTATGCGGCAGGTATTTGCAACGACATCCGATCGGGAAAGTCGAATAGAAGATGATAATGACGACAGAATACCAAGCTTCTATAACAAGCAGATGATGCTCGATTTCGAGGAACAACACATTACGGATGCCTATAAGGTGGACAGCGAAGAACTTCCTTT
>JAUWQS010000369.1 GCA_030610915.1 Pseudomonadota bacterium
CAATCCTGAAACGGACCTGAGATACTTTGAAACTCTTTTCAGGAATATAAAGAAGAGATTCCCGAACGTTGTTATAAAAGCCCTGACCGCAACTGAGATACACTTCCTGTCACAGATCGAGAAAATGAGCATCGAGGATGTACTCTTAAGATTGAAGAATGCCGGGCTGCAGGCAATGCCGGGAGGGGGGGCTGAGATCCTCGACGATGAAATAAGAAAGATTATCTGTCCGAATAAGCTTAAATCCGATGAATGGCTCCGGATAATGGAAACAGCACACGGCCTTGGGATAAAAAGCAACGCAACGATGCTCTTTGGGCATATTGAAAACCCGGCGCACAGAGCAACACATCTATACAGACTCTGGAAGTTGCAGGAAAAGACAGGCGGATTTGTCTCCTTTATTCCCCTTCTCTTCCATCCGGAAAATACCGGGCTTAAGGATCGGGGACTTGTCGAGGAGAAAACAGACATGGTTGACATTCTCAAGACTATTGCGGTTTCGAGGATCGTCTTGCAAAATTTCAAGAGCATAAGGGCTTACTGGGTTGCACTTGGCGGGAATCTTGCTCAGGTCGCTCTGAATTACGGCGCTAACGATCTGGATGGGACGCTCATGGAAGAGAGGGTCACACATGCCGCCGGGGCGATGACGCCTCTCTTTCTTCCTGCAGTTAGAATTTTAAAGATTGCGAAAGGCGCCAATAAAGCGCTTGCTGAGAGGGACACGTTTTATAATATTTTGAGGATGTATAGATGAACTTCAAGGACGTAAGAATAGGGAAATTCGGCTTCATAAACAACTTCCTGCCCTACTTCCGGCTTGAGCAGAAAGGCGTCCCGATAATAGAGGCATCGCCAAAAGAGCTTGCGCAGATGTTTGAAAAAGGAAAGATCGATTTCGCGCCGGTCCCGTCATTCTTTTATATCAAGAACAAAGAAAGGCTGAAAAGCCACGATTTTTGTGTGGCATCGAAAGAGAAAGTCTTGAGCGTCATCGTCGTTTCGAGTGGGAAAATGCCCTGTGATGATAATGGCTGTATCGCAGTAACAGATCAGACAACGACATCGCTCAATCTGCTCAGGATCATCCTGCGGGAGCGGGGAATGAAGAACCGGGTTGTGCCTGTAAATGAAAGCAGGGCAGGTGAACTGCTCAAACACTGCAACCAGGCGCTTGTTATTGGCGATGAGGCGATCAGGGCAAGAATGACATACAGAGTTGTAATGGATCTCGGCGAGGAATGGTGTAATCTGACTGGCTATCCGATGGTTTTCGGTATAGCTGTGTCTCTTAGAGAGAGGGATATGACCGGAATAGACAAGGTGGTTATGGAATCCGTCAGATGGGGGAAAAAGAATATCGATACAGTTGTGGCGGAGGCTGAGAAGAAGTTTAATATGGAAAGGAGTTTTCTTGAGCTCTACTTCAAATCCCTTACCCATTGTATGGGAGCGAGTGAAAAGAGAGGACTTGAGCTGTTTGAGGAGAAATGCCGTGAACATGGGTTGCTCTGAATGGAAGGAATATGTTGAGCGAAATTTAGAAGGCGTGGATTTAGACTTTGAGGAGGCATTGCGCCTGTTCGATATGCCTTTGCCTGTCGTTGGCAGGATTGCGGATGAGATAAGAAAAAAAAGGTGCGGCGAGTTAGTGACTTTTGTTGGCGACAGAAACATAAGCTACACAAACTGGTGCGTATCGAGATGTAAGTTCTGCGCTTTTTATGCAAAGACCAGGGAAGAGAGCTATGTCTTAAGCAGGAAAGAAATATTAAGAAAGGTTGAGGAGACGGTCAGCGCCGGCGGGACGCAGATTCTGATTCAGGGCGGCCTCAATCCGGCATTGGAGATTGCCTGGTTCGAGAATCTCTTTTCTGAAATAAAGCGTTCTTTCCCGAATGTTCAGCTCCACAGCCTCTCACCACCGGAGATATATTTCATTGCGGAAATGGAAGGCATGAGCATAAGGAAGACGCTTGAGAGGCTGAGGGCGGCGGGACTTGATTCTCTTCCAGGCGGAGGGGCAGAGATCCTGAGCGACAGAATCCGAAAGATTATAAGCCCGGGCAAGGTGGTGGCGGACGGGTGGATCGAAGTGATGGAGACGACGCACGCCATGGGGATGAAGTCAACGGCGACAATGATGTTCGGCCACATTGAACAGGATGAAGATATCATAGAGCATCTCTTCAGAATAAGAGATCTGCAGAATAGAACAAAGGGTTTCACCGCATTCATCCCGTGGACATTCCAGCCCGGGAACACGGAGCTTTTTAAGACTATAAAAGAGCCGGTGTCGGTGGTGAGATATCTGCAGGCGCTGGCGATTTCAAGGATCGTTTTACACCCGGTAAAAAATATCCAGGCTTCATGGCTCACACAGGACTTTGAGGTGGATAAGCTTGCCCTTTCTTTTGGCGCCAACGACTTTGGCGGCACGATACTTGAGGAGAATATTGTAACGGCCGCAGGAAAGGAGTTCAAGCCCGCAAAGGCTGAAGAGATTGTAAAAGCGATAAGATCTGTCGGCAGACCGGCCGCACAGAGAAACACGCTTTATGAAGTAATCAGATATTTTTGACAGTCTTGCAGGTCAAAGATGAATCGTAACTATTCAGCCACAGATTCACACAGATGAACGCAGATAGGTTTAAATGTAAAGAAATCACAAATATTATTCTTGGAAGTTTTTATGAAGTCTATAATGAGCTTGGTGATGGATTTCTGGAATCCGTCTATGAAAACGCCTTATATATGTAATAGCTCAATAAATAAGGGCAACCTCCGGTATGTAAAAGT
>JAUWQS010000233.1 GCA_030610915.1 Pseudomonadota bacterium
GTGAGCTCAGCCGAGCAGTACAAAAGCATGAAGGCTGAATTTCCAATTTCTAATTTCTAATTTCAATGTTCGGTGAACGCTTATCGTGGTTCGAGACCAACACTTTAAAAATGTAATCCCCCTATTTATTGAGCTATTACATTTTTCTGTCGTATTTTCTCACCACAAGGCACACGAAAAAAACTGCTCTTTAAATCCGTTCTTCATGCCCTTTAATGAATACTGTGTAGCGGAGACCTTTAGGTCTCCATTCTCTTTTAATGGAAGGCTAAAGCCTTCCGCTACATATACTGTGCAATTTTGACCGGCTCAAAAAGCGTAACCTGTGGCCGTGTCGAGTATAACTCAATAAGTGATTCTGTTGGTTTAATGCCAATTTTAGTGCTTTTTGCAAAAGATAGCGTTGTAACCAGTTGAAATTATTGATAGCGAAAAACGATTTTTCTGCAAAATCATACTAAATCAACAGAGTCATAAATAAGGAAATTACATTTTCAAAATGTTGGTTTCGATCCATAGCCACTCCTACGTATCGTTTAGGGTGGGGTTTTATACCACACCGGAGATGGTGGCATATAAAATGCCTGTCTGTGTGCGTCTGCCTGTACCGGCACGTCAGACAGAGACACGCACAGGCAGGCCACCCTACATTTCTGGGTTGACCCTTATTTATTGAGCTGATACCCGTGAACCGTGAACCATTTTTTGATTCCGGTTTGTCCGGGTTAGGAGGTGTACTGTTATGATGTTAAAAAATCTGGGAAGTTTGAGTATACTGCTGGGCATGAAATGCAACTGCAAATGTCCCCATTGTTTTTATTTTCCACGAAACGATAATTATATGCCCATTGACCTGGATATGCTCGATGATGCTCTCGAAAGTATTGATGGCCGGCACAATATCCACAGCGTAAATTTCGCAGGGGGAGAGCCGTTTTACTACTACGATGTAATGTTAGAGTGTATTGAACGTCTTAAAAGACACGGCATATATTTATTTTCTCTCTCTACAAATGCCGGTTGGGCCGACAGTGTTGAACTGGCTCGTGAAAGACTTTCCGAACTTCTCAGCCTCGGCTTAGGCGCTATGTATGTGAGCGCCGATGGCTTCCATCAGATGAACATACCTCTGGAAAATGTTGTCAATATCATCAGGGCAGGTGATATGGCAAGAGCAAGAGGTGAGAACTTCAACGTTTGTGTAATGTCCGCCTACCTGGGTTATTACACGTACGACTGTGGGGTTAACCGGCTGACCAGTATGATCCGCCAGACGATATGGGAGGCCGGCCTGTATCCCGTAGAAACCTTTGTCAATGCGCATGGGAGAGCCGCTTATCTTATGCCTCCTGAGCTTCAGGTAAACAAAAGATTGGACCGAAAGTGTTGGGAAATTAAAATCGGCATTCTCAATCCCGCCGGTCCCTCAATGGTCTCTATAGATCCCACAGGTTTTGTCGACGGATGTTTCGGTGTTCCGTTAGGCAATCTGCATAAGGAAAGTCTAAAGGATATTTTCCAGCGCTATTTTAATAATCCCGGGCCTATTGTCAAAACGCTTCGCGAAAAGGGCGCTCTCGGGTTGAAAGAACTCGCGGTTGAAAGAGGATTTGTTGCCGCTGAATCGTATTTTGATGAGTGTCATCTCTGCCATAGGGCAAGAAACTATCTAAAAGAACACTGCTCTGATGAGTTTGGAGAATTTCTCAATCCTGCTGCCTGTTATCCTCCTGTCCTTGATAATAAGGCTCATCCCTTTGAAGACTGGAATCTTGCGCAACTATATTAAGTTTCGGGTTTCGAGTATAAAGTTTCGAGTTGAGGGTATTCGAATTTAAGCCCGAAACCCGAAACTTCTTCATAAGGAGGACGACCCTGGGCGAATTATCATCAAGCTTCAATATATTAAGAAAGAAGTTTCCGGATTATGAAGACCGCTTGGAACAGCGTGAAATGGCAGGGGAAATTTTAGGCTGTCTCAAGGGTAAAGACAGCCTTCTTGTTGAGGCAGGAACAGGGGTTGGAAAGTCATTTGCCTATCTCGTCCCGTCGGTGCTGTCACGTGAAAAGACCATTGTATCAACCTCTTCTCTGGCGCTCCAGGATCAACTTGTAAACAAGGATCTCGTCTTTCTTCAGAAAGCTTTGCCCCAAAAGTTTTCCTTTGACATACTTAAAGGAAAGAATAACTATCTCTGCCTGAAAAGGGAAAGGGAGTTCTCGGAGGCGAGCGAAACCTATACAGCATTTCGTGAATGGCTGTCGGAAACCAAAACAGGTGAAAAAGACGAGCTCTCCTTCATCCCGGGATTCTGGTCAAAGGTCTGTGGCGACTCACAAGACTGTAGCGGCAGGATGTGCCCTTTTTACCGCAACTGTTTCTATTACCACCATTACTGGAAACTGTACAAAACGGACATCCTGGTTGTCAACCATCACCTCCTGATCTATGATCTCCTTTCAGATTTTAATATCCTTCCCTTTCATAAGCAGTTAATCATCGATGAAGCTCCTGACATTGAGAACATTATCTCTCATGTTCTTGGCAGTACCCTGAACTATTCAAAGCTGACGTGGCTTCTCTATAGATTGAGAGGTTTGAAAATAACGGTTGATCACCTCTTTGCGGAGGTGGAATCATTTTTTAAAAAGATGGCTGCGCCCGTTCAGCCGGTCTATCCAGTTCCCGATCCTGTCATAGAAAAATTGAGGGATTTTAAGAAGATACTGGCGCTGAACAGGATAGTCTCAACGCTGGAAAAATATGAGAAATCTGTGATTGATGATAAGATTAAAGACAGGCTAAAGACGACCATAAGTTATGTAAAGACACTTGCTGCAGATATAGATGATTTCATAGAACAAAATGATACGGACAGAGTTTACTACATGACAGGGAACAAAGGCGTTCTGGAGTTGAAAAGCAGCCTTGTGGAGTCAGGCAAGGCATTTAACCTCCTGAAAGACAAATACAGCAGCGTGATTATGACATCGGCTACTTTGAGGTCAGGAGGGAATTTTACATTTTTGAGGGAGAGGCTCGGCCTTGAAGACTTTAAAGAAAAGGTGATCGGTTCGCCCTTTGATTACAAAAGACAGGCCCTCCTCTATATCGATAGAGACCTGCCGCTGCCCGACATGGCAAATGATGAACGATTTCAGCAAGAGAGTCTCAAGGTGATGGAGGGGCTCATCGACGCGTCACGCGGCAGGGCGCTGGCACTGTTCACGTCCTACAGGCATCTCCATTTTGTATCAAAGAATATCAGGATCGACTATCCTTTCAAATCTCAGGGTGACATGCCTCCCGCAAGACTCATTGAGTGGTTTAAAGATACTCCTAATTCAGTACTCCTTGCAACCGCCACCTTCTGGCAGGGAGTTGATATAAGGGGCGAGAAGTTGAGCCTGGTGGTTATTGTGAAGCTTCCCTTCAGTTCACCGGGCGATCCGGTATATCGGGAAAGATGCAGGAGACTGAAAAACAGATGGTTTCATGACCTGGCGCTCCCATCCGCCATCCTGACATTGAGGCAGGGTTTCGGACGGTTGATAAGGGGACAAAATGAGTATGGTGTGGTTGCTATTCTTGATAGACGGCTTGTCGCAAGTTCGTATGGCAAGATCATCGTTTCTTCACTACCGGAGACGGATATTGTCCATAATATTGAAGATGTAAAAAGGTTCTTTGGACGCCGGAACCACTCAGGTAGTCAGGCTGAAGGTATTTAGGTATCAGCTCAATAAATAGGGGGATTACATTTTTAAAGTGTTGGTCTCGAACCACGATAAGCGTTCACCGAACATTGAAATTAGAAATTGGAAATTCAGCCTTCATGCTTTTGTACTGCTCGGCTGAGCTCACGCTGAAGTCTGTCAACTCGTAAATTCGTTTCATCTCTCCCAAATTTCTAATTTCCAATTTCAAGTTTCAAGCCGTGAATGGCTA
>JAUWQS010000239.1 GCA_030610915.1 Pseudomonadota bacterium
AAGAGATTCAGGTTAAAAGAGGCGGCAGCGCAAGTCAATGAAATCAAATAAGATCGCCGGAATAATAAATTCCATAGATAAATTGCCAACCCTGCCTTCTGTTTATGTAAAACTCTCTCATCTTTTGGATGCGCCTGACTCGACGATCAAAATGATAAGCAGCATAATTTCTGAAGATCAGTCAACGGCCGCCACAGTGCTCAAGCTTGTCAATTCCGCCTTCTATGGTTTTCCTGAAAAAATAGGAAATCTTCAGCGGGCCATCGTAATCCTGGGACTGAATGAAATAAAAAACCTTGTGCTTGCAACCTCCGTATTGAAAACAACAAGAGAATTTAAATATGATTGCGGATTTGATATGGAGGAGTTCTGGAGACATTCAATAGGATGCGCAGTTTCAGCAAGAATCCTTGCTGAAACTGCCTACCTGAAAAGACCGGAAGATGTCTTTGCCGGAGGCCTTCTTCACGATATAGGGAAGCTGATTCATGTTACCTATCTGCGCGATGAGTTTACCGGCGTAATAACAGATGTTGAGGAATCCGGTCTCCCTATGTTTGAATCAGAAGAAAAGATACTTGGTTTCAGTCATCCCCAGACGGGCAGCGCATTAGCCGAAAAGTGGGGTCTGGCCAGGGAGACAATCGACATGATAGCCTGCCACCACTTATCTGATAACACTATAACCATAACGAAGGAGATTGCTGCAGTTCATATCGGGAACACCATCTGCACCGCCCTTAGGATGGGCTCAGGCGGAGAAAAACGAGTGCCGGTTGCAAATCAGAAAGTATGGGAGATACTGGGCATCGAGTTGAGCAGTATGGAGTACGTTATGACAAGGGCCATGAAGCTGTTTGAAGAAAGTATCTCTATTTTTGGACTTTAAGGTTTTGGGTGCCCTGCTTCGATCGATGTGCAAAAACTAACAGTAGGCGTTCACCGCAGAGCTCGCAGAAAGCGCAGAGAGCTGGGTTTCGGGTTTCGGGTTTAAATTCCTATGCCCTCAACTCGAAACTTTAGACTCGAGACTCGAAACTGTTATGCCCTAAAGGTTTATAAAAAATGCAAGAGAAGCAGGTCCGGATCGGTCAGGATGAACTTGAATCGATGACCAAAAGATTGCGCTTTCTGGAAGAATCTAACAGCGCCCTTATTTCCATTCAGGATAAATTAGAGCGGTTAAGCTACTTTCGCCCCGAGACGATTTCATCCTATAATGTTCATCATATACTCGAGACATGGCTTTCCAGGCTTGGGGAACTGGTAAAAACTGAGGTCTGTTCCGTCTTTCTCGTGGAAGATGAAAGTCTTGAGTTTGTCCATGAAATATCAAAACCCGAAGGGCTTTCGTCCCTTATTCAAAAGGAAGTTGAGACCCAGATAAGCCTGGGAACCTTTGGACAAACCATCAATAGCGGCGTCCCCACATGTGTTCCCGCAGAAGTTCTTGGCAAAGAAAGCGGCCGGCTACTCAGCATAATGATAGCCCCCATTTCCAACAGAGAAAGAACCTTAGGCGCGATTGTTGTTGTTTTTGAAGAGGACAAGAAATTCATAAGACAGCAAACCTCAAGGCTTCTATACATTCTCGCAAAATTTCTCTCCATGTCCCTGGAAAATGCATACCTCTTTAACGACCTGAAATCTGCCTACTTCGATACCATCAAAGCCATCGCCAACTCCATAGAGGCGCGAGACCCCTACACGAGAGGTCATTCTGACCGGGTGGCTCGAATCGCTAAGACAATAGCCGAGGAGCTAAACTGGGATAAAAACGAGATAGAGCTGATCGATTGGGGAGGGATGCTTCACGATGTAGGAAAGATCGGCGTTTACGATGCCATTCTCCACAAACGAGGCAAATTAACCACAGAGGAACGTGGTATCATGGAATTACACCCTCTAATCGGCGCTCAAATAATTGAAGGCATTTCTTTCTTGAAACCTATAATACCATATGTTTTAGAGCACCACGAAAGGTTTGACGGAAAAGGTTATCCTCAAAGCTTTAGTGGCAACGGCATCTCAATCAAGGGAAGGCTTTTATCGGTGGCAGACGCCTTCGATGCAATGATCTCCGACAGACCATATAGAAAAGCCCTCAAGCCGGAAGAGGCATTCAAAGAGATATTAAGTGGTGCAGGAAGTCAATTTGATCCCGAGATTGTAAGGGGCTTTGAAAAAGTCTGGGCATCCTGGCAAGGTTAATAAGGTGAACAATCTACTCTTAGAAAGGATACGTGAAGTTGCAGCGCAACTTGGAATTGCTACCTGCCTGGAGTTCAGCCCGAAGATACTCATTCCCCGGCAGAGGATAAGGGATCTCTGTTCAGAGGATAAATGCGCAAACTTCGGCAAACATTACATGTGTCCGCCCAATGTTGGCACAATAGAGGAACATAAAGACAGGCTGAAAAAGTATCGAAATGGCATATTGCTCCAGTATTCTAAACCTCTTGATGTAAATGATGACCGCGGGGGCATTGAGAAAACCAAAGTGGATTTTCACCATAAGATCCTTCAATTAGAAGACTTTTTAGAGAGTAAAGGCATAGAAGATGTCTGGGGAATGATTGGTGGAAGCTGCGGCCTGTGTGATCAATGCAAGGCCAGATTCAATCAGCCCTGTCCTTATCCTGATAGGGCCAGGATGTCATTGGAGTCGATAGCGATCGACGTCCTTACGCTGTTGGATAAAAGCGGTCTGGATAGTAAGTTCTACCCTGACAGGATAATATGGACGGGTTGTGTGCTCTTTTATTCTGATTCGTTTGTCAGGTCATAGATATCAACCCCCGACGGTGGCGTGAATTCAAAGAAGGTGTCTGGCAGCTTATTATTTGTTTTCATGTCCCTAAATGTGATCCTGGTAACATTTCCATAGAAGTCTGTAATGGTAAACCCTGTCACCTGAAAATCATCTTTGCTGACAACAAGCAATATCTTTTCAATACCGGCCGTAGAGCCCCTGGGAACTAAGTCAAGAAGATAATTTCCGTCTCCATCAACAAAATCCGGCTGTGAAAAGTTTATCTTGAAATCATCCTTGAGTTTTCCTATGCCGGATATAAATTTGACTGTCAGTCCTGAATTAAGCAAATCTTTCGCATCCTGGATATAAACAAGATTATCTTCTGGAATATATAACCATGCCTTTTTCGGATTTATAATTAGCTCTTTTAACTCCGGTTTACTGTAAATCCAGCGCATCTTTTTGGGCTTCTTGAAATAGACAACCCCTTCTTCCGTCCCTTTGCTCATGGACTTAATGGTTACTTCCTGGACAAACTTTGCTTCGACGTTTACCGCTCTTTCATAACTTTCCTGTATTTTTGCCACTAACTCGTTCAAAATAACAGTCTCCGCAAAGGACACCGAGGCAGAAAAAACCACCAGCCATACAATTGTCAGTAATTTCAGGCAAAAATTCATACTCTGCACGTATTAGATCAATAAGTAGGGGAAACAGCTATTTGATTATTCAGACTCAATGGTCATAGATAGAAGGTTGAGGAGCTGTTTCAGCGCGTTTATATAAAAGTTTGGCATGTAGATTAGCACAATGTGAATATTTTCAAAAGTATTTTATGGAGGAGGTAACTATTCAGGTTGTCAGGTTCACTGTTCAACGGTGGGTTTGGCAAAAGCATTGACATATGCAAAAAGATGTATATAAATTAAGAGAGTGCTTTCGGAATAGGCTTAATCCTTAAAAAGGAGACGTCATGTACTTTGATTCGTCGCAGATATCCTTGGTGAAGGTGATATTTGCTCATGCCGAAAAGATGGCAGCGACCTATTTTCATCTTGGCCACGAAAAAATAAAGGGATATAAAT
>JAUWQS010000081.1 GCA_030610915.1 Pseudomonadota bacterium
GGATTGATTGACCTGAACAGCGCCACCGGAGAGGAACTTATGTCTATCGATGGAATCGGTACCGTTCTTTCAGCGAGGATAATAGCGGGACGGCCATATGGAACCATAAATGATCTGCTCAAAGTGAAGGGGATTGGACCAGAAAGACTTGAAATTTTTCGCCCTTATTTCAGACATAGTCAAGTGGTTAAGTAGGGACACGATGCATCGTGCCAGTTATTATTCAAGTAAGCAGACTATTGAAAGCTTAAAACTCAAAGGCTGGTGACATAGACAAACCATGTGCCGAACGTATCAGCTCAATAAATAAGGGGATTACATATACTGTGCAGTTTTGGTAGAATATACATGAATTCCGTGTAGCGGAGACCTTTAGATCTCCATTATCATTTTAATGGAAGGCTAAAGCCTTTCGCTACATATACTGTGCAATTTTGCCTGACTCAAAAAGCGTAAGCTATGGCCGTGTAGAGCATATCATTCCTACGAACCGGGCTTGCCCACATTTATTGAGCTGATACTGCCGAACTTTGATCCGGTATCGTTTGTCCGTGCACAACTACCCAGGCTGAAAGGTGAAAGATTAAAAACTAAGATGCTCAAGTCCTTTTTCCTTTGAGCTTTGATGCTGAATTGTTTGTAGTTTTCCCCAACTCGACCAATCGACCAGTCGACTATTTAACGATGTCTGTAGATACACAAAGGAGCTAAGAGATGCCGAAAAAAGTGAGGTCAATCGTTATTACCGGCAACGGGACAAATTGTGAGATGGAGATGGCTCATGCCTGCCGGCTCGCCGGTTCCGACGAGGTCGATATTATTCATATCTCCGAATTGCTCCATGGAGGGAAACGACTTGATAATTATCACTTCCTCAATCTCCCAGGAGGCTTCCTTGACGGAGATGACCTGGGAGCGGCAAAGGCGGGAGCAAACCGAATCCTGGGCGCAAAAATAACAGGGAAAGACGAAAGACTCTACGATCAGCTCGTAAGATTTATCAGTGATGGGAAGCTCATCTTAGGTGTCTGCAATGGTTTTCAGCTCATGGTAAAACTCGGCCTGCTTCCTTCCTTTGATGGGGACTATTCAAATCAAACGGTTACTCTAACCTTCAATAATTCGGGAAGATTCGAAGACAGGTGGGTTTGTCTCAGGATCAATGGCGACTCCCCATGTGTATTTACAAGAGAAATCAAGGGGATATACCTACCCGTAAGACATGGCGAGGGAAAATTCACCGCAAAGAACGGTGAAGCGCTGAAAAAACTCCATAAAGATAATCTGATTGCAGTGCAATACAGCGACGAAGACTTTAAGGACGCCACCATGAATTATCCTCTGAACCCAAATGGTTCTGTCGATGGTATTGCCGGGATATGCAATGAAACTGGGCGGCTTTTCGGTCTTATGCCCCATCCGGAGGCTTATCTTCACTTCACAAATCATCCACGCTGGACGAGAGAAAAACTCCCCGAGGAGGGAATGGGACTTTCGATCTTCAAAAACGCAATCGACTTTATCAGAAAGAGCAATTTATAAGGAGCTATCGGCGGTTACAAATTTTGGTTGATAAAATCGATTTGATGTAGTAATAGTTAAGACGGGTGTTCTGCAATCACATACTTACATTGTATATAAGAGAACACCTCTGCAGTAGGGTGGGCATTCCGCCTGTTTATGAAAATAACTTGAACTTAGCGCCATTCGGGCGAGCTTTTTATAACATATTAATATCATTGTAAATAAAATGGGATTCCCTATGCTATCCAGTTAGCTGGAAGTCAAAAGATCTCCTTCTCCCTTGATTGGAGATGGCATGGGTGAGGGTGGACTTTTGGGGGGAAATGGGCAAATTTTAACCCAAAAAGGTAAAATATCCCGCATCTTTTTCAGGACAGGCAACCCTATCCTGAAATATCTGCAATCTTGTTTTCTGTAAATACAAGGGCTTGAGAATTTTTTGCGCAATCCCACTTTTTTGGCATATAAATTGCTATATAAACGTAAGTGAATGCGATTCATGGTAGTAGGGAGATATCCTGAGAGCTTTGTATAACCATGCCAAAATTGCATGAAGCTTTGAAAATGTGGTTTTGAGCTCCAAAGAATTATATTTGTCAAAGCTCTCAAGAGTGGTTTGTGGATATTCTAAATAGTGTCCATTCATAAATGGTCTTTTGGCGGGTTTTAACGTAATGAATGAAACAAAAAAAATTCTTGAAACAATAAAAACAAACCAGGGTCTTGCTCGGAAATTTTTCGAAATTGAGTTGAACATTTTATCGATCCTTGATTCCAAGGAACTTTTTGAAAGGTTGTTTGTCGAAATCAAAGGAAAATTTGAGATCCCATATGTCTGGCTTTCAATGATCGACAAGAATGAGACATCAGATCTCATTCAGACAATATCTTCATCGGAAATCCTGAAAGAACGACTTAAAATTATAGACCAGGGCTCATTTCTGAACCTCACCTGCGATAAGACGAGGCCTCTTCTTATTGATGGGGACCTAACACGATTTTATAAGCTCCTGCCGCAAAAAGAGAAATACCTCATCCGATCCCTCGCTATAGTTCCCTTAACCTTCAAGGGCGAGATTATCGGCAGTCTAAACCTGGCAGATCATTCCGAATTACGTTACCAGCCAGGTATGGATGCTATGCTGCTTGAACAGCTCGCCGTCATGATTTCAATTTGCCTGTCGAATGTGATGACTTATGAACAACTCAAGTCACTCGCATTCAGTGATCCTCTCACAGGATTGCTGAATCGCAGAGTCATGGACGATATGCTAAAACGGGAATTCAAGCGGTCAGAGCGCTTTGCAACCCCTCTGACATTAATAATCACCGACCTTGATGGCATGAAAGAAACAAACGACAGATATGGTCATATTGTCGGAGACGAGTTGCTGAAATATGTTGCGACACATTTAAAGGGAATGTGCCGAGAGTCAGACATTGTCGCAAGGTTTGGAGGAGATGAATTTACAGTTATTCTTCCGGGTATAACATCTGAAAATGCTTATACTCTTATGTGTCGTCTCCAGAATTTTCTCAAGGAAAATCCTCTCTCTGTCAAGGGAATACCTATAAAGACCTCAATCAGCTTTGGAATAGCGGATGTTGAAGATATAACGGTCATCGACCCCACATCCCTTTTAAAGAAGGCGGATGTGATGCTCTATAAGGCCAAGAACGCAATGAAGGGGCAGAACCGCTTGAACTATGTCCCTGTTGAAAGATAGGCCCTCGCCAGCGATGTGTTGACGTGAACAACTCCTTTATTCATATCCTTTAATGGGTAATCACTTGTTATTTCAGGAAGTTTATCTGCCTGATCCTGAGCGTTTATTACAGAACCCACAGGAACGCGCCTGTGATCCGCCACGGTTACCCCCATAAGAATAACTCCCGGTTCAATTACACAATTTTTTCCCACAAAGGATTTAAAAATCAGTGTCTTCATTCCAACAAAGGTATTATCCATTACTACGGCAGGTCCATGGAGATGAACCTGATGGGCCAGTGATACCCTGTCTCCCACATAAACAGCATATTCCTTGCCGGCAACTTCAAACAGGTTTTTCTCCACAGGTTTCCCCTCATCTTCAGTTTCCAGGGCATGGATGACAACCCCATCCTGGATATTCGAATCATCGCCGACATACAGCGGCTGTCCCTCATCACCACGCACAGACGCCATCGGCGAGACCATGATATTTTTGCCAAGAATCACATTCCCTATAACAGCGGCCAGTGGATGAACGTAGGTAGAACTATCGATCACCGGCTCAGACACCCTGGAACTAAAATCGGTTAATACATTCTTTTCTATCATCTTGTTATCCCTCCTTTATCAGGTTGTTTAGGCTGAAGGTTATTAGTGCTTTCAGATTATCTCTAATCCTATTTTAGTGTCTGAACGAAAACCCTGAAATATGGTTTTTCGATACACGAGATTCATGTATACTCTACACGATTGAGGCGCTTTGGCGGAGAAACAGCAGATTTTTGCATCAAACATGACTTCAAAGTGTGCAGTATTCCCGCTTTTCCTAACAGTCTTCAGCCTTCAGTCTATACACCTGAGTAGTTACGTTTTGTCATCTCTGCGCTCTCTGCGGTTAACGATTGCAATTTGTCTTTCTCTCTCTAACAGCTTTACCCAGATGTTATCTACCTGTTTTCTTGTCTCCTTAAGGGGGCCTCCATTATCAATGACAAGATCGGAATAGACAAGTTTCTCATCGATAGACATCTGGGAATCAAGCCGGGCCAGCGCCTCAATACGGCTGAATCCATCCCGCTCCCTGAGCCTGCGAATCTGCTCTTTCCTGGAAATATAGACCAGCAAGACCAGATCGACAGCTTCCACCTTTTCCACCTCAATAAGGAGTGGCATATCCGATATTATTATGGCATCAGACTTTTTCTTCTCTATATCAGCAAGTTGTTGTTCCCATTCATGGAAGACAAGAGGATGCACAATCCTGTTGAGCTCTTTCAGTTTATCTTTGTCTCTGAAGACAATCGCGCCAAGTTTCTTCCGGTTGATGGCGCTGCCCTCGTGAAGAATTCCCGGTCCGAAATTATCCACAATCCCCTTCCATGCCCCCCCCCCCGGTTCCTCCAGAGAGTGTGCAAGGAGATCAAAATCGATCAGGTATGCGCCTTTTTCATGAAACATTTTAGCGACTGTTGACTTGCCGCTGGCTATCCCGCCTGTCAGCCCAACATTCAACATGAATCCGCTTCTATCACAATGGATAACTTCCATCAATCGGAAATGAAATTCTCTAAAAAGCGAACTGAAAATTTTTGTGCAAAAAAACTTGACACTACCATAAAAGAAAAATAGAATGTTTTGGTTAACTTTTATGGGGAAGAGATAACTATGTGAATATATGGGAAAGTGCTGAGGGTGATGTTCACATCACAGTTTGATTTATGACTGCATCTTCTACTGATTGCCAATATCCCTGTGGGATGAAGGACAATATTACATTAACAGAAAATAAAAAAAGGAGGCAGTAAAGTGAGCAATGAAAAGACCACCAAAGAAATTTTGGCGGAAAAACTGGCATCGGAGGAGCGCACTCCTCTATATAACCCTAAGGCCCTGGAAAAGATAAAAACGGAGTTCGACCGGTGGAAAAGTACAGTCGTTCGAGAAAAAGACCGGGAGAACTGGAATGTTACCCCTCAGACAATCCTGGGTTCCGAGATACCGAGGGGGCTGATTTATACCCCTCTCGACAATGCCGATCTTGATTATGAGAAAGATTTAGGTTTTTCCGGGGAGGCGCCCTTTGTCAGAGGCCTGCACGCCAACATGTACAGGGGACGGACTTTTACTATGCGACAGTTGTCCGCCGCAGGTTCCCCGGAAGAGGTCAACAACAGATTGAAGATGCTTCTTGACCGCGGTGCCACGGGAACTAACCTTGCCCTTGATCTGGCAACAGTTCAGATGTTCGATTCAGACGAGCCTGAAGCCCTGGGACAGGTTGGAACTGTTGGCGTTCCGGTTGACTGTGTTTCCGATATGGAAACGATCTACAAAGATATTCCCATAGACAAAATAAGCGCGTCCATAGTCACCCACTATCCCAGAAACACGTCGATAGTGCTTCCTATGTACCTGGTTATGGCCGAACGGAGAGGCATCTCCTGGGATAACCTTCCCGGCAGCAGCCAGAACGACTTCATAATGGAGAATGTTGTCCGTAGCGCCTCGGAATATATCCCCCCCAGGGACGATTTCAGGGTACAGTGTGACAATATTGAGTTCATCAGAAAAAACGTGCCCAAATGGAACTATGTCACCTTGAATGGCTATAATCTGCGCGAGTGGGGAACAAGCGGCATCACCGCGATGGCAGTGGCCATGGCCAACGGCATTGAAATCCTGAAAGACATGGAGAGAAGAGGCCATGATGTTGACTGGGCAGGTGAAAGGATAGCCTTCTTCTGGTCTCCCGCGAATGACTTTTTTGAAGAGGTTGCCAGGCTGCGGGCGGCAAGACGATTATGGTACAGGATAATGAAGTATAGATTTGGAGCCAAGAAACCCAGGTCCATGCTGCTGAGGTGCCATGTTCAGACTTCGGGCGTCAGCCTGCAAAGGGAAGAGCCCATGACCAATGTAATAAGATCTGCTTATCACGCCTTGGCGGCAGCGCTGGGCGGCGCACAGTCTCTGCATATAGATGGCTATGATGAAGCTTACTCCGTCCCATCGGATGAAGCCTGCGTCCTTTCATTGCGAAACCAGCAGATCATTGAGGCTGAGACGCAAACTCTCCAGGTGGTTGACCCGCTTGCCGGCTCCTTCTTTGTAGAGGCAATGACCAATGAGGTGGAAAACAGAATCCTTGATGAAATAGCTGAGATTGAGAGAATGGGTGGTCTGGTGGAGGCTGTGGCCAGTGGCTGGCTTCATAGAAAGGCATCCGAGTTTATCCAGCGTGAGCAGCAGATGATCGCCGATGGCACGATAAAGGTGGTGGCGCGCAATTATTTTAGAGACCCTGATCTGAAGATGCCTGAAATCTGGTCTCAGGAATACGATGAGAAACTCGGCAAAGCTATGATAGACAAGCTGTCCAGGCTGAGAATGCGAAGGGACAACGAAAAGGCAGGCAATGCGATTAATGCCCTTGTGGGGGCATGTAAGAATGGAGACAATGTAATGGCGGCCTGCGTCGAGTGTGCCAGAGCAGATGTCACGGAAGGAGAGATGCGCCGTGCATTTACGGACGGTTTTGGGAAGTGGAATTCACCTATCTTTGTCTAAAAGTAACTACTCAGGTTCACGGTCCACGGTTAGAGAGCGATGGAAATTGAACGTTTTGAAGTAATATCTCAATAAGTTCGGGTATGGGCGACTCTAATCGCCCACATCGGGGGGTTAAAACCTCCCCTACCCTAATCCAGACAAGCCGGAAACAAGAAAGGGTTCAAGGTTGATTGTTTTTTAACCACTGAACCGTGAACCTGACAACCTGAGTAGTTACGTCTAAAATAAAAGAAATAAAAGGGGTTAAAAATTATGACAAACAAGAAAGTTAGAGTGTTGTTAGCTCAGTTTCCTCTTGAGACTCATTCAAGGGGGATAATCACCGTCGCCGGTATGCTGAGGGATTCCGGGATGGAGGTGATCCTCATGGGT
>JAUWQS010000248.1 GCA_030610915.1 Pseudomonadota bacterium
GGATCGGGCGCCCACAGATTTCCTGTTGTAGCTTCAGCCCTGACCCTGAAGTTGCCGCCACAGACGTCAAGCCAGCGGCATGTTGCGCATCGTCCTTCCATGTAAGGCTTTTTGTCTTTTAATTTTGCCATAAGTTCATTTGAGGTATCCGACCAGATATCGCTGAATGGACGTTCTCTGACGTTGCCGAAAGACATTGTTCTCCAGAACTGGTCGGCGTAAACCTCTCCGTCCCAGCTCACGCAACCGATGCCGTTTCCGGAGCTGTTTCCCTCATTCATCTTGAGAAGCTCAAGGACATCGGCGGCCCTTTTCCGGTCTTCCTTTAACAAGCGTAAATACAGATAAGGACCATCTGCATGGTTGTCCACTGTGAGTATCTCTTTTTGCATCCCACGGTCAAAGAGGTCACGCGTTCTGTCCATTATAATATCCACCACTTCCCTCGTTTTGTCATGGGACAGGTCTTCATTTATCAGTTTTGTCCCGCGCCCGGAATAGACAAGATGATAAAAGCATGCGCGCGGGATATCTTCTCTTTCAATAAGATCAAAAATGGCGGGGATTTCGAGAAAATTCTTCCTGCTTATGGTAAAACGAACGCCTACCTTTATCCCCGTATCCCGGCAGATCCTGATCCCGTTTAGTGCGGCATCAAAAGCCCCTTTTACCCCCCTGAACCCGTCATGTATTGTTTTCATTCCATCAAGGCTCACACCGATATAGGAAAGGCCGATCTTTCCAAAGATACTTGCCATATTTTTCGTTATCAATGTGCCATTTGTGGATATGACAACCCGCACCCCCTTATCCGCGGCAAACCGGATAAGTTCCGGAAGGTCCCTTCTCATAAGGGGTTCCCCCCCGGAAAAAAGAATGACAGGACAACCAAAAGAGGCAAGATCGGATATCAGTTCTTTACCCTCATCGGTAGTCAGTTCATCACCGTAATCTATATTTTGAGAGTTCGAGTAACAGTGGACACATTTGAGGTTGCATCTTCTGGTTACATTCCAGACGACCACGGGTTTTTTGTCTTCCGCGAATTGAAGAAGATGGGACGGAAGCTCCCCTGATTTCCGTCTATATCGAAGGACATCCGACGGTTCCACAGCCCCGCAGTATAGTTTTGAAATTCCGATCATAATTTAATATCCTCAACCAGCGCTTTCCCAGGAGCGGAGAATACAGAAAGTGTTTCTGTATGTCAATAATTGCCTTTACCGAGAATCAAAAAAGATGATATAAGTTTTGCAGAAATAAGGAGGAAAAGTAAATGCTCAAGGCTAAAGATATTATGACGACGGAGATAATCACGGTTCATCCTGAGACGGAAGTTGTTCAGGCCGCAAAGTTGCTACTTAAACACCACATTAATGGCCTGCCTGTGGTTGATGAAGATGGCCGCTTGACAGGAATCATTTGTCAGGATGATCTGATCGCCCAACAAAAAAAAATCCCGTTGCCGTCTTTCTTCATCTTGCTCGATAGTTTTATCCCCTTAAAGTCTCAGAAAAGTATTGAGAAGGAGGTGCAGAAAATGGCGGCAATTACAGTGAACGAAGCTATGACCAATGATCCCATAATGGTTGATCTGGAAACCAGTCTGGAAGACATCGCAACGCTGATGGTAAAGAACGACATACATACCTTGCCTGTCCTGGATCAAGGCAATCTGGTTGGTGTTATAGGCAAGGCGGACATTCTGCGCACCCTTATATCCGCTAAGTTGCTATCAGGAAACTCAATAATAGGGAAACAACCTCTTTGAAAGGTGTGTAACGCTTAGCCCTTTGAAAAAAATCCCGACAGGATAACAGGCCTGCCTGGAGCGCTTCGCTTGGCGTAGGCAGTGTAGCACGCAGACAGGTTTCAAGTGTATCAGCTCAATAAATAAGGGGGGGATTACATATACTGCGTAGTTTTGGTAGAGTATACATGAATCCCGTGTAGCGGAGACCTTTAGGTCTCCGTCTCCATTCTCATTTTAATGGAAGGCTAAAGCCTTCCGCTACATTATACTGTGCAATTTTGACTGGCTCAAAAAGCGTGAGCTATGGCAGTGTAGAGCATATCATTTCTACGAACCGGGGTTGCCCCCATTTATTGAGCTGATACTTTCAAGTGAACAAATAAAGTTAAATCTCGCCTCTATCTAAATGCATCAATGCCAATGGCATCACGACCAAGAATCAGTCTATGCATCTCGTTTGTGCCCCCAAAGATAGTTGGAGCCATAACATCACGGAAGTGACGTTCTACCGGGAATTCATCACAATAACCATAAGCGCCATGTAGTTTCATTGCGCTGGCGGAAGCTCTCAGCGCAAGCTCTGTGGCATATATTTTGGCTATTGACAACTCACGCCTGAAAGGAAGCCCCCTGTCCTTCAGGTAACCTACACGCAGGTAAAGCAGGCGCGCTGCTTCCGTTTCCACTATCATATCAGCAATCTTCTCCTGGATTAACTGAAAGCTGCCGATAGGTTTGTCAAACTGAATTCGTTCCCTGGCATATTTGATACTGGCATCGATACATCCCTGGGCCATCCCGGTGCATCCCGCCGATAAGCTATATCTGACATTATTGATTCCCGACATGGCTATCTGGAAACCCTTTCCTACTTCCCCTATGAGATTTTCTTCAGGAACGCGACAATCAACAATACTAACCTCAGAGGTTGGGTTACACCATGTTCCAGTCTTCCACTCAATATCCTTAACCGACAAACCCGGCGTGCCCTTTTCCAGAATAAAGATGGCAAGCCCCCGTGTTCCTTTGCTTTTATCTGTCTGGCAGAGTACCAGGAATATATCAGCAGCGCCTGCGTTTGTAATCCAGACCTTGGAACCATTTAGCGTCCAGCAGCCGCCATTTAGAGTCGCTCTTGTCTCCACTGCAGTTCCGTTACTGCCCACATTCGGTTCTACAGCGCACACACAACCAATCTTCTCGACCTTAACGAGAGGAGGAAGATACTTCTGTTTTTGGGCCTCATTGCCAAACCATACTATGGGCATTTCAACCAGACCAACCTGGACAAGCTCAACAGTAAGACATATTGAAAACCAGGCGCGCCCTATCTCCTCGCTAACCAGGCCGTGAGATATCCAGTCTGTTCCGGCTCCTCCATATTCCGTGGGCACAGTGGCGCCTGTTAAGCCGAGGGGAACCATCTTTTTGATGATCTCGTATGGAAACTTGCGTTGCCGTTCATATTTCCTGATTACCTCCTGAGTTAATTCACGCTCAGTGAATTCGCGAGTTGTTTCACGGATCATCTTTTGCTCTTCGCTTATCTCAAAATCTATCATCTCTCCTCCTTACAATACCCCCCTACAATCGCAAACATTAGGCTGTAGCGCCCTGCTTCGATCAATGCGCAAAAAACACTAACAGCCTTTGGCCCATAGCCTGAACAGTTACGAAAAATTATTGTATCAGCTCAATAAACAGGTGATTACATTTTTGAAATGTTGGTCTCAATCCACTGTAAGCGTTAACTGAAATTAGAAATTAGAAATTAGAAATTTGGCCTCCCGGCTTTTGTGTTGTTAACTCGTAAACTCATTTCATCGCCCCCCAATTTCTAATTTCCAATTTTAAGTCTCAAGCAGTAAAGGGCTACGATCCACAATCACTCTTACATACCTGGGGTTGATCCTATTTATTGAGCTGATACAAATTATTCTTGTTGTCACCTCTTTGTGCCCTGGTGGCTACCTGATGTGATAGAATTTCTCCTTACGGTCCGATAAA
>JAUWQS010000533.1 GCA_030610915.1 Pseudomonadota bacterium
GGGTCAACGGGACGGGCAAAACCACCACTATCGGCAAGATAGCCCACCGTTTCAAAAAAAACGGGCAATCGGTGATGCTCGTTGCGGCGGATACCTTCAGGGCAGCGGCAATCGAGCAACTGGAAATATGGAGTCAAAGGGTAGGCGTTCCTCTGATTAAGCAAAAAATGGGGGCGGATCCTTCTGCTGTTGTTTATGATGCTATTCACGCGGCAGGGTCGCGAGAAACAGACGTGATGATTATCGACACAGCCGGCCGGCTCCACACCAAGGTCAATCTTATGGAAGAACTCGGAAAGACCAAACGTATTATAGAAAGAGAACTCCCCGGCTACCCTTGCGAAGTGCTTCTTGTTCTTGATTCCACCACTGGTCAAAACGCCATTTCACAGGTCAGGATATTTAACGAGGAAATCGGCGTCACGGGGATTGTTCTTACGAAGTTAGATGGAACTGCAAAGGGTGGAATTATCATCAGGATTGCAAAAGAATTCAATATCCCCATCCGTTATATCGGCATTGGCGAAGGACTCGATGATTTGAGAAGTTTCGACAGCGAAGAATTCATAAATGCCCTCTTTTAGGGTCATTAATATACAGGCCGTAGTATGGAAAGAATATTTGCCATCGGTGATATCCATGGGTGCTCGTCTAAACTCAAGGACATTATGGAGATGATAGACATCGATGCTAAAAGGGACATGCTTGTCTTCGTGGGCGATTATATAGACAGGGGAAAAGATCCCAAAGGCGTGGTCGATATTGTCCTGAACATCAGGAAGAGGATCAAAAAGGTGATCTGCCTGTTGGGGAATCACGAACAGATGTTTTTAGACTATCTGAGCGATGATAAATTCAAGAAATTTTTTCTTGTAAATGGAGGCGAGAGCACCGTTGCATCTTATGGATTTGTTAAAACAAACGAGGGTATGAAGGTAAACGTGCCGGACAGCCATATGCGGTTTTTCAAATCACTTCTTCCCTATTATGAAACAGATAATTATATCTTTGTGCATGCCGGGTTGAAACCCAATATCCCCCTGGAAAAACAGGAGGCAGAGGACTTGATATGGATAAGACACGAATTTATAAGGTCTTCCTGCGACTTTGGGAAGACGGTGGTCTTCGGACACACGCCGCTTGCCCGGCCCCTGATCGATTCCAATAAGATAGGGATTGATACAGGGGCTGTTTACGGCGGCAAACTTACATGTGTCCGACTGCCAAAAGTCAGGATATACCAGGTCTGATGCACTCGTAAAAAGCTCCGCTATGCCGACACGTCGGCATTGTAATGGAAAGTAACTTGCGTCTGTAGTAAATTCATTATTTTAGGCGAATATTGAACAATATTGATTACTTACAACACATTTGCAAATTTAAGTTACTTGGAA
>JAUWQS010000357.1 GCA_030610915.1 Pseudomonadota bacterium
GTTCGTCTCGCGCGGCCGATTGCTTTTCCAATTTCGGCAGATGTCATGGCCGGGTTCTTATTGTACGCGCGTCTTGCTGTGTCTCTTGCTTCGTCTTCCGTTAATTGTCTCGGGCCGATGGCTTTTTTTGCGGCGTAGAGGAGGGGATCTGTTCCATCGAGGTTTTTTATGACTGTCTCTGTCTCTGTTGTTCCGGTGGTTTTATAGGCGCCCCACCTGTGGGCGCCATCAAGAAGGCGGTACATGCCGGGTTTGCCGGGGGCGGGTTCTACTTCGATGGGATCGAACTTGAAACCATCTCTGATGTTCTCAGCAAATATGCCGATACGCCGGGGATCGATTGACTTCCTCGGATAGATGTCTTCATCGAGGATGATTGAAGAGATGGGGATGGTGGTGGTTGGTTTGGTCATGTCTTGTTCCCAACGTTGGATATTGTATGTCTTACATCATTCGTCAAGCCACCGGGGAAGCAAGCCGGGTTCATGCGGATGTGTGCAAACAGCTTGTAACCGGGATTCAGAAAATCTTGATTCAAGAATAAAGATTTGACCCCAGGACCATGCTGAAAGAGCAAGGTTATATTGGCCTCATGCGGCAACATGTTTTATATTTTCATAAGCATTGTCATCAATCTGGCTGATCTCCCAGTTGTTTTGTAAATTTAACCAAAACTGAGGGCTGCCGCCCAAGGCTTTTGAAAGCTTCACTGCCATTTCTGCACTTATGCCTCTCTTGCCACGGCATATTTCATTAATTGTTTTCGGCAAAACCCCGATATGTTTTGCAAGCGCTGATTGGGTGAGACCTACCTCATCAAGCTCATCCTTCAGCACTTCACCGGGATGTACAGGAGTGTAATGTGTTTCATTCATCTTATGGCTCCTTTATCAGTGATAGTCGACAATCTCGACATCCACTGCATTTTCTTTTTCCCATTTGAAACAAATTCGATATTGGTCATTTATTCGAATACTGTACTGACCCTTTCTCTTTCCTTTCAGTTTTTCAAATCGATTACCCCGGATTTCCTGCAAGTCCTGCAATGATGTAACAGCGCCCAACCGTGCAAGTTTTATCTGGGCTTTCCGGTGTAACTCCCTGGGAAGGATTTGAAAAGCCTCCTTGGCGGCCTTCCCATAGTTTATGTTCTCGGTCCCTTTGTTTTTGAAATTTCGAATAGCCATTTTAAACCTTGGCAAATTTATACCAATTATACCGATATCCGGTATATTGGTCAAGCTTAAAATGAAAATAAGGAAAAGGCTAAGATTGAATTAATTCGTGAATTCGTATCTATTCAGAATTATGGAGAAATATAACGCCGAACTCACCTGCCGCCAACACTGCGGAGCACTGAACGTTGAAAAAGCACCTGCTTTGATGCGGGGCAGAGCCTTTCAAAAACCGCAGAGCTATTGGCGATCAGGTTCCGGGTAGAAGCACCGGTTACCCGGCGCTCCCCCCACAAACCCGTCCACCTTAGATTTCCCTCATACGGTTCCTCGGTTCAAATCCTTTTTACCGGATTATCAACCAAACAGGCGACACCCCGATTGGCGCATAACTGTGCTTCCCCTATCGTCATTTGACGATATCGCACTTTACTGAGATTACGATGACACGGTTTGTGGGCACAGAGTCCCTCCCGTCTTTCCTCTCAGTAAATCGTTATACCCGGCTTCACCTTTCCTACAGTGGGGCCTTTGGGACTCAGTTCCCCACTTTCCCAGACATAGAAAATCCATGTCCATTGGTACTATGTTCCGCTAAGACTTCCAGATGTTCATCCCAGGTTCGTTCGCTCTTCGCTATCCTCACCCGATACCTTGTATCGCCCTCTACGCAAGGAAACATTTGGATCTCCCAAGTTCCCGAGCTACCCCCATGAATACATGCCCTGGTCTAAGACCCCGGTGGTGACCTGATTGCTTGCCATTACGCTTTCAGGTCTGCTGCCTTCCGAACCACTCCAAGCCGTCGGCTTTCTCCCGCATGCAGGATTATTCTTACGAACCACAACTATACATTTTTCGGGGTTCAATACACAGCCTGTATCCTTGATTCCTCCGGCTTCGGACTCCCGTTACCGGGCTTGCCCTCAGAGTTCACTACCAGCCTGCCGGCTAAGCTTTAACTGGGTGGGACTTGAATCTTTCGACTCGCACCCACTGGGTAACATTAACCCATTTCAGCCCGTTTTAACGGGATTCCCAAGGTTTCGGTCTTACCTTGGCACGAGTAGTGACTGGTTAGCCGAACTCATTTTAAATACATTCTTATCTTTGCCCTTATTCTTTGCTCCATTTTAGTATCACCACTCTGAAAAATAATACAGGATATGCGCGATCATCTGGGCCGGGATTCGACCGGGCCAGTCGTCGCCGAAACGCCTGTCACAGTCATTCCAGTTCCACAGGTCCCATGTTCGCAGACCCCAGTTAAGTGTCTTGAATCTGTCGAGGTCTTCTTTACCTTCCAGTGCCAGTGACCAGACCATCGGTTCTGTCCAGTTGTGCTTTTCTGCTACCTGAGAGACAGAGAAGCCTTTCGATAAATCGCTATTTGGCTGATTTGGCAGTGTTGCCATTTTGGCCAAATGATTACGAATCGTTTCTCTGATCTGTCCCAATCTCTTTGCAATTCGGTCTTGTGGGATGCCGCGGCGGTTCATGCGGTATATCTTGAGGTCGATGTCCAACTGTATCGCGGCCTTGAGATCGGCTATATATGTGTCCACTGTTCGTCTCGCGCGGCCGATTGCCTTTCCGCTTTCGGCAGATGTCAGGGGCGGGTTCTATTTCGATGGGATCGAACTTGAAGCCGTCTCTGATGTTTTCGGCGAATATGCCGATACGCCGGGGATTGATTGACTTCC